>NZ_JBHTKI010000021.1:0-35176 GCF_042675885.1 Metaplanococcus flavidus
AAGGCATAAAACGGATCAGCAGAGTGGCGTCTTTTGCCACGGCAGCTGAGCTGGTTTATGACCCGAAGAGCTGGGCCGCTGGAGTCTGGACAACAAAGAAAAGCGCCCATTGCTGAGCGCCTTTTGTTTAAATCTATTATCCATTATGCCATTTGTACATCCATAAAACGCCGGATTTCATAAGACGCGCGATGCGCCCTGTTACTGTTCTGTCTGCCAGATATGCAAAGCCCTGTTTTTTGCCCAGCGAGCCGAGGAAGCCTTTAAGCTTGATCTCCGGCATGGTTTCAGGAAGCTCTTCGCCTTTCCAGCGCATTTTAAGCACTTTGACAATCTGTTCCGCCTGCTCTTCAGCAAGCTGCGCAGAAGGAGCCATCGGCAATGCTGCACAATCTCCGACGACATAAACGTTCTCATAGGAAGGCAACTGATGGTATTGGTTGATGACGACCCGTCCTATTGAATCGCTTTCGAGACCGAGGTCCCTTACTGGTTTGACCGGCTGAATACCGGCAGTCCAAACCACTGCGTCCACCGGAATCGTGTCTTCGTGATTATAAAGAAGTTTCGGTTCCACTTTCGTAATGTTTGAATTGGAAACCACATCAACATTGTGGTTATCAAACCATTTTTTGACGAAGTTACTCAGGCGTTCCGGGAAATCACGTAAAATCCGCGGACTGCGGTCGAATAATTTTATCTGCAGGTCTTCACGGCTTTCACGGAGCTCACTTGCCAGCTCAATTCCGCTGAGGCCAGCGCCTACAATACCAACCACGGCATTTGCCGGCAGTCCAAGCAATGCCTGATAGGTCTGGCGTGATTTGCCGATTGTCTGGATGCTGAATGTGTATTGATCCGCACCGGGTACGCTATGGTATTTGTCTTCGCAGCCAAGGCCTATGACCAGATCATCATATTCGATTCGCTGGCCGTTCTCCATGAAAACGCACTGTTCTTCAAGGCCAATTTCAAGAATTTCACCGTTGACGATTTTCAGGCGCTCATGCTCCGGAAAGTCGACCCTGACATCCTGGTCCGATTCCGTTCCGGCAGCGAGCGCATAAAATTCCGTTTTCATGCTGTGAAAAGGCGTACGGTCGATTAATGTAATTTCGACGTCCTGTGGTAAACTGCTGGGCAATAAACGAAGCAATACTCTCATATTGCCGTAACCGCCGCCCAATAAGACTAGTTTTCGCATAAAAATCTCCTTTAACTTTCATCAGTCTGCTTCTATCTCATGTAAAAGTATATCCGATTGTGATAACTTTCACAATATATTTCCAAGAAAAGCGATGGCGCCCGTTAAGCTCTGAAGGGCATAAGACGATCTGGCGAAGTGGCGTGTTTTCAGCCGCACAGCCAGAGTGGCTTATGACCCGAAGAGCTGGGCCGCCGGAGTCTGGACAGTAGAAAAGCGATGGCGCCCGTTAAGCTCTGAAGGGCATAAGACGATCTGGCGAAGTGGCGTGTTCAAGCCGCGCAGCCAGAGTGGCTTATGACCCGAAGAGCTGGGCCGCCGGAGTCTGGACACCAAAGAAATGGAATCAATTAATTGACTTTCCCCCTGAATAACGGTAGGATTTCCAATGTAGTGAGGTGACCTGAATGAATCCGATTGTTGAATTTTGCGTAAGCAATATCGTCAATGGGGCCCAAGAAGCCTTTGAGAAACTGGATCGGGATCCGAATCTCGATGTACTGGAATATGGCTGCTTGAGTTATTGCACAAAATGCTCTGAAACACTTTACGCGCTAGTTAACGGCGAAATTGTCGAAGCTGATACCCCTGAAGAACTGACACGTAAAGTGTATGAGTTTATAGAAGAAAATCCTTTATTTTAAGCCATCGACTCGATGGCTTTTTTATATTTCCCAAAAACTGAGGTTTTCAATTGCATAGCTTGGCGCCACATCTTTTTTCATCGCTTCCGCCATTGGCGTTACACCTGTATTGACATGAACAGTATCGATGCCGAAACGGATGCCGGCCTGAATATCAGTATCGTAATTATCCCCGATCATGACCATCTCTTCCGGTTTGAAATCATGGGTGTATTGAATCGCTTCCAGCATATGCTTTTCAGGTTTGCCGATGAATATCGGTTCAATACCTGTCGAAGAAGAAACCACTTTTGTAAAAGCTCCGTTGCCAGGCATGAACCCTCTTTCAGAAGGAAACGCCAAATCACGGTTTGTGGACAGGAATACCGCTCCCTTTCGTACTTCCAAACAAGCAGTTGCCAATTTTTGAAAATTGATATTGCGGTCAATCCCCATCAGCACTATATCTGCGTTCTCGTAAACTCTCTCTATTCTTTCGCTTCTAAGCGCCTGCTCCACTCCGTCGGTGCCAATCATGAATACAGTCCTGTCCGGATACCACCTCTTGATGTATTTTGAAGCTGCAATGGATGAGGTCATGATCTGTTCGGGAGGAGCCATGATGCCGAAAGACTTCATTTTATCGGAAAATTGCTGTTGGGTCATGGAGGCATTATTGGTTATATAAAAAGGTTCAATGCCCCTTTTTTGCAAACGTTCGATAAAATCGGCGGCTTCCGGAATCACTGCAGTTCCCCGGAACACCGTGCCATCCAGATCCAGGCAATAAGCTTTGTAATCCTTCATCATTATTTCTTCTCCGGTATAAATGCCGACACCGGTCCGAGTTCATGAATCAGATAATGCTCCACTTTCGGTCCGAACGATTTGAGCTCATCGATTGTGCTGTCCATAACGCTGACTATATTTTTATGATCCATTCGCATGAAATCGCGCACCAGAGGTTTTCTGAGTCCGATAACCTGTTTCAATGGGGCATCCATTTCCGGCGAGATCACTTTTTCATCCGTCAATATATCAATGATGTCATCATAACTGCCGGGATCCCTCATGATGAAACCGTCGATCATGCTGTTGCCGACGTCTATGATCGATTCGATTATGTTGTGGGCAAGACGCTCCAGAGCCAATTGATCTTCCAGGCTATTCCAGCCCTCTTTTGTTTCATAAAGTTCCACTAAGGAATTCATATAATTGACAGTTTCAGTTATTTTGCTTCGGTCAATAAAATACATGTAAAACCCTCCACCAAGTATAATTTCTTTGCACTTTATCTCATTTCTTATAATAGCATAATGGCACGAAAAAACCCCGCTGCATCATGCTTCTGCTACGGGGTTTTCATCTGTCTGAACTGTTGGCTGCTCTTTTGTTTCCTCTGCCACTTCTTTTTCGGGTTCTGGCGCTTTGCCAACTTTCTTGATGACGAAATACGCACAGCCGAAATTGCAGTATTCGTAAAGATAATCCTGTAAGGTACTGATTTTCGTGTCATAGCTGGCCTTGTGATTCGTATCTTCAAAAAAACCCTTTAACCGCAGCTGGCCATAGCCCCAGTCTCCAAGAATATAATCATACTTGCCCAGAATTTCACTATAACGATTCGTTATTGCTTCTTCCTGAAAACCTTCACGATAATCGATGACAATTTCATAATTCCACTGATCAATAGTAATCAAATTTTTCACCATCCATTTAATTAAGCCTCCACGATAAGGCTGCTGATTCCTCGTTGGAATGCCGGGCACGTTTACCATCTGCAGCATGTCTGCCAATCTCTTTTCCAAATGTACCATAAAGCAGCAAGCCTCACAAGGAACAGTCCTACAAAAAGAACCCCCTGGAAACGAATAGTTTCCGGAGGGTTCTCTTTACAGATTATGCTGCATTATTTTCCTTATTTTTTTTGCCGCTTCTTACTGCATGGAATATACTGGCCGCTAAGCCGCCCCAAAGGAGTACCATACCAATAATCATGACTACGATTGCGCTTGGTTCCATAACGTTAACCCCCTTATTTATGTTCGTCGAATTCTGCCTGGCTCTTATGCCATTTGCCGAGTGAGAACAAAATTCCTAAGATCAAAGCAAGAGCTGCTACAGCGACCCCTCCGAATAGTGTGAACATATCGGAATAGCCTTCGTAGTTTCCAATGACGTTACCCTCACCATCTGTATGCTGTTGAAGAATATTCAGTCTCAGCAATCCGAACATCATATACCCCAAGACGATCGGTGTAATGACGCCGAGTGAGAATTTCCACCAGCCGGCAAGCGGAATATCGGAAATTGCGTTGGCATGATCTTTCAGGTAATCTGCTTTGCGCAGGACCCATACGACCATGACCACTTCCACAAGACCGACTGCTGCAACACCAAACTGGTTGATGTAATAATCTGCAAGGTCGAGGAAGTAAAGTCCGCCTTGAGTAGCAAACAGAATTGAAATTACAGCTGCCAAACCGCCACCGAAAGCAACAGCTTTGCGGCGTGTTGTGCCAAATTTCTCTGCAATTGCCGCCACATAAGTTTCAGTGATGGACATGAGAGAGGTTAAACCTGCCAGAGTCAATGACAGGAAGAACAGGACGCCGAAGAGTCCGTTAAAGCCCGGGAATTCATTGATGATCTGCGGGAATACCACGAACGCCAATCCGACGCCGGCAGTTGCCACCTGAGAAACTTCCTGGCCGGATTGAACCGCCATGAATCCGAGGACAGCGAATACCCCGATCCCTGCAAGCAACTCGAAACTTGAGTTGGCAAAGCCGGTGATGAAAGCATTATTGGTAATATCCGATTTTTTTGGAAGATAACTGGAATACGTTATCATGATGGCGAATGCTACGGATAAACTGAAGAAGATGTGTCCGTATGCAGCAACCCAAACCGACGGATCCATAATGGCATCAAAATTCGGTTCGAAGAATGCGTTCAAGCCTGTCATTGCCCCGTCCAAAGTGACAGCGCGGATAACAATGATAAGGAAGATTACCACCAAAGTTGGAATGAAAATGCGGTTGGCCGCTTCAATCCCTTTCTTGACTCCAGCCAAAAGAATGCCCAGAGTGATGATCCATACCAGCGCTAACGGGATAAAGATCCCCCAAACGATATCGCCGGTTTGACCGGGAACATCTCCCAGTTGGAGAAAATCTCCGAACAGGAATGCTTGCGTGTCTTCGCCCCATGCCTGATTGAATGCGAAAATTGTATATCGCATAGCCCATGCGATGATAACTGCATAATAGACCGATATGACAAATGAAACAAGTACTGCCCACCAGCCAAGCCATTCAGCTTTCTTGCCGCTCATGCGGAAGAATGATAATGGTGCTGATCCACGGTATTTGTGCCCGATGGTGAATTCGAGGATAAGAATCGGTATCCCTGCTGTTAGCAGAGCGAATAAGTACGGTATAAAGAATGCTCCTCCACCATTTTCATAGGCAACGTACGGAAAACGCCAAATGTTTCCCAAACCGATTGCCGAGCCGACTGCCGCCATGATAAAACCGGCGCGTGTACCCCATTGCGAACGTTCCATAATTTCTCCCCCTCTTTAGGAACTTCCAATTTTCTAACAGAAAAATTAGAAGTTTGTATATTTTCAGATTATTAACTAATCTAAAAATAGTATACCGACCAGCAAGAATAAAGTAAAGACAGTTTCTGAGATTTTTTTGAAAAACTATTTTGGCAATAATAAAAAAGCGGAGAGAAATTCTCTCCGCTTTTGATTTAAAGCGCTTTTTCCTTCTTTTCAAGTATGGTTGTCCGTTGTGACCAAGCGATAAACAATATTGCCAGGATAACAATTACCGCAATTAATGACCACAATAGCGAGCCTGTAAATCCTATGACCAAATACCCAACTGACGCAATTGCCGCTGCTGTAAGAGCATATGGAAGCTGAGTGGCTACGTGATCCATATGATTGCTTCCCGCTCCGGTTGAAGACAGGATGGTCGTGTCTGAAATCGGTGAACAGTGATCCCCGAAAACAGCTCCTGCAAGAACAGCCGACAGCGATGCCAATAATAATTCCGGAGCAGCTTCGATCATGATGGTTCCGGCGATTGGCAACAGAATACCGAAAGATCCCCAGGACGTTCCGGTCGAGAATGCCATCACTCCCGCAAGAACGAATAATAATACCGGAAGAACTGAAACGGGAATATTTCCTTCGCTCACCAGTCCTGCAAGATAAGTGCCAGTTTCCAATGCACCGATAAGGTAAGTCAATGACCAGGCGAAAATCAGAATCAGCACAGCGCCAATCATCGATTTGATACCTGCCCAGATTCCTTTGCCGATCCAACCGGCATTGGCCGTTTCATTCTTCTTCATTTGAAGCAGATACAATACGATGGATGTAATTGTTCCAAGAAGTCCCCCGATCAATAATGATAACGGTACATCGGTATTTTCAAAAATCAGCCATACGTCAAATTGCTGACCAGCATTCTGGTAGCCGGTCCACAACATGGCGGCTACAGTACCTGCGACCAATACAAGGATTGGCAGCAACAGATCCAGCACGCGGCCATGGGAATGAGAAGGAAATTCTTCTTTCATTTCACCTGGAATCGATTTCTCCGGATCATAAAGCTCTCCGTTCTCAATTGCTTTGATTTCATGCTTTTTCATTTCACCGAAATCCACATCACGGTAGGCAACGAAAAATACGATGGCAAGTGCAGCTATTACATAGAAGTTCATCGGAGCCATCCATAGGAATGCTTCCAAAGCGGAATACTCCACAAAAGTCTGGCCTGCGAGAATTGTAGCGATGATTCCGATGATGGCTGCTCCCCAGCTCGAAACCGGTGAAACAACACATACTGGCGCAGCAGTGGAATCGATAAAATAAGCAAGTTTCGCACGTGATACTTTATAACGGTCAGTTATCGGACGTGCGACTTGACCAACTGTCAGTGCATTGAAATAGTCGTCGATGAAAATCACGATACCAAGGGCTACTGTCAGAACTTTTGCGCCACGGCGTGATTTGACGCGCTGAGAAGCCCATTCAGCAAAGGCATGGCTCCCTCCGGATAAACTGACGAATGCAGTAATGATTCCGAGTAATAATAAGAATAGAAGAATAAATACATTATAAGCGTTGAAACCTTCGTCCCAGAAAATCACCTGGAATGATGTGAATAATTCCTGCAAAGTGCCAACTGGCGCGAATGAAGTCAGGATCAACGCGGCAGCGATGATACCTACTCCCAGGGACAGCAATACGCGTCGGGTCAATAAGACCATCACGATTGCTATAATCGGGGGCAGGATTGAAAAAATTGTGTTTTCCATGAATGGTTTCCTCCTATATTTTTGATGGAATAGAATGGAGAAAAAAAGCCGGCTCAATCCAAAGGGACAAGCCGGCTTTCTACAATTCGTCTGTGCGGTAAAACATCAAACAACCCTGTAGCTCTCCATTTATGCAAGCATAAATGACAGTGACATCCTTATTAAGAATGTCCCCAGCCCCATTTTCCGGTGACAACAGAAAATGGACTTCGGCAAAACCACCTTTCAAATATGCTCATCGCTGTCACGCTCACATATTCTACTCATCGGTTTTGCAGCCTCTACCCATCGATATACAATTCTTTGTTAGCATATCCTAAAATTGTGGTGAAATCAAGGTCAATTCACAACTGAAAATTCCGTTCATTTCACCATGTTGCTTGAAAAATAGCCGCTGAATACATCCCGAATGAATTCAGGCATAAAATAGGTTTTGGGTGAACGTTTAAATTCCGGGAAAAAATAACCGAACGTAAACATATCCAGTGTAATCAGTTTATAAACTTCGTCACTGTCAGCCCGCTTCCCATTGATGAATAATTGGTGATTCTCCAAGTCCATACCGGTGCGGATCATTTTTCCAAACACCGCACCGCGAAAGCCAAGACCTTTCAGCTCCAGTTGCGGCCACTCTGAATTCATCGACTGCAGATAAATTTCTTTCAATTCCGCACCAGTCAACTCGATCATACAGGGATTGATGGGATGTGGCAGCATCCGGTGAAAATCGTAGCGCGTAACTTCCCCAGAAGGCATATCTTCCATAAACAGCCCTGCGTTGAATAACGCACAATCCGCCCTTGAAAATTCAATCATCGCTTTTCCGAATAATTGAGCCATTTCCGATTCCTTGAACCATTCCGCTTTTAAAGCTACCTCATTATGGAATACTGTGTCCTTCAACAATGCTCTGCCTTCTGTTCTCCGGTCCCGGTCATAATACTCGTCCGGATTATCAAGTTTTTCGGTTTCAATCAAATAGGCTTTTTTCTTCTTCAGGTCTTCGTCAATGATGACGTGGCCGATATAGGCGCCAAATTTACCGGCTGCACCCAGCAGCACATCACCAATCTGCTTCCCGTCATGAAAAATATGGTGAGTGTGCGCACCAAGTATAAGGTCGATATCCTGACAGGATTCCGCCAGTATTTCATCTTCCCTTACCCCAAGGTGCGATAAGCAGACGATGAAGTCCGTGTGAGCTTTAATCTCTTCGACCGACTGAACAATGGATTCCCTCGCTGCCGTCAATTGCCACCCCAATCTTTCATAAAAAGGAGTAAATTCAGCAGTGGCACCAACCAGGCCGATGCGTTGCCCTTCCGGTGTCACCCGTATCTTATAAGGTTTCGCCCAGTTCGGACGTTCTCCATTTCCCCCAAAGAGATTAGAGAGAATCACATCAAAATCAGCCTCTGCATATAACGTATCCAGCTCTTCTTTCGATAATGTTATTCCTTCATTATTGCCAATCGTCACTGCATCATAGGACGCACCGTTCAGCATCTGCACATTGCCTTTGCCTGCCGTGCCTTCAGTGAAAGGATGCGAACGGTCCACATGATCGCCGATGTCAAGAATGAGACAGAAATCGCCCATTTCTTCATGCCAGCGTTTCCTTCCAACTAAAAAGGCATGGATACTCGGCCAATTGTCAAAATGGCTGTGCAGATCATTTGTATGATAAATATGAATGGTTTCAGCCATTTACAACACCTCTTTACGGCCTTTCGTCAAAATTCCTCTTCAAACAGATCAAGCTGTTTTGGGGCAAGGTCTTCAAACACCAGCCTGTTCATCTGCTGGAATTGTTTTGCGTCACCGGCAGCGTGTCCGCCGGAATTATTATTAAAAATGATATAAACTTGATCCGTGGTTCTTTCCAGTACCTTTGCAGCTTCGCTTATTTCTTTCAATTCATCTTCGTTATAATCATATAAATAACGGACTTCCCGCCAATTTTTCGCATTTCCGACATTGATCCAGCCGTGGACATTACGGCCATGCAGCCGGAATAAAACTTTGTCTTTCCTTGTCGAAACAGGAACAAGAGGAATTGAACCATCCCCTGCCTGCGGTTCATCACAGACAGAATGGATCAAATTATGTTCCCTCAGGAATTCAAAGGTTTTTTCACGGAATCCATCGGCATACCATGATTGATGGCGAAACTCGATTGCCAGATCAAATTCACTTAATTTATTGGTCATCCTTCTTATTTCATCCACATTTTCTTTAATACAATCAAACCAGGGGGGAAATTGCAACAGGACCATCGCCAGTTTGCCTGCTTCTTTGAGCGGACGGATGGATTTGATATACGCTTCATACATTTCCTCTTCCGTATCAAAAGGATTTTCTCCGCGCAGATGGCCTGTCATTCCCTGATAGGCTTTTACGATAAATTGAAAAGAGTCAGGTGTTTCGTCAATCCATTTCCGGATATTTCTCTCAGGTTGAACTGCATAAAAAGAAGAGTCCAATTCGACAATCGGAAAATGTCCAGCGTAATCGGTCAATTTGTCTTTCTGTTTCGAACCCGGACTGTACACATCCGGATGGTCTCCCCAACCAGTAAGTCCCGCATAAATCATTAGGCCACCTCCGAAATGCTTGCTGCTTCAATGATAGCACAGAAAATATGGAACGTCTTATTCTGGAAATTGATGTAACGCAAAAAAAGTCTCCGCTGCTTTTCAGCAGCGGAGACTTTCAGGGAATCCAATCGATTAGCCGATTGAACCTTCCATTTCGAATTTGATCAAACGGTTCATTTCAACCGCATATTCCATAGGAAGTTCTTTTGTAAATGGTTCGATGAAGCCCATAACGATCATTTCAGTCGCTTCCTGTTCAGAAACGCCTCGGCTCATCAAGTAGAACAATTGCTCTTCAGAAACTTTAGAAACTTTCGCTTCGTGCTCCAAAGATACATTGTCATTCAGGATTTCATTGTATGGGATCGTATCTGACGTGGACTCGTTGTCCATGATCAACGTATCACATTCAATGTTCGAGCGTGCGCCGTCGGCTTTGCGGCCGAAACGGACGATTCCGCGGTACGATACTTTACCGCCTTGTTTCGAAATTGATTTCGAAACGATGGATGATGAAGTATTTGGTGCCATGTGGATCATTTTCGCGCCGGCATCCTGATGCTGGCCTTTGCCTGCGATGGCGATTGACAGGGTCATGCCGCGTGCGCCTTCGCCGCGCAGGTATACTGCAGGATATTTCATCGTCAACTTCGATCCGATGTTGCCGTCAATCCATTCCATAGTGCCGTTGGCATCAACGAATGCACGTTTTGTAACGAGGTTGTAAACGTTGTTTGCCCAGTTCTGGATAGTTGTGTAACGGCAATAAGCATCTTTTTTAACGATGATTTCAACTACTGCAGAGTGCAGTGAATTTGTCGTATAAACCGGAGCTGTACAGCCTTCAACATAATGGACACTTGCGCCTTCGTCCACGATGATCATTGTACGTTCAAACTGCCCCATGTTTTCCGAGTTGATACGGAAATATGCTTGCAATGGTGCTTCAACTTTAATATTTGGCGGAACGTAGATAAATGATCCACCTGACCAAACAGCCGTATTCAGTGCAGCAAATTTATTGTCCGCTGCCGGAATTACTGTCTGGAAATATTCACGGAACAGGTCTTCGTTTTCGCGAAGTGCAGCATCCGTGTCTTTAAAGATGATGCCCATGTCTTCCAGTTCCACTTTCATGTTGTGGTAGACCACTTCGGATTCGTATTGTGCGGAAACACCTGCAAGGTATTTTTGTTCCGCTTCAGGGATACCGAGTTTATCAAACGTCCGTTTGATTTCTTCCGGCACTTCGTCCCATGAAGTTTGGCTCGCCTCTGAAGGTTTCACGTAATACGTGATTTCATCAAAGTCCAATGGCGCCAAGTCTCCGCCCCATTGTGGCATAGGCATTGAATAGAACATTTTAAGAGCTTTTAAGCGGGAATCAAGCATCCACTCGGGTTCGCTTTTAATTTTTGAAATCTCTCTGACAATGTCTTCCGTCAATCCGCGCTTTGAGCGGAAAATCGAGACGTCCTTGTCATGAAACCCATATTTATAATCATCCATTTCGGGCATTTTTTTCGCCATCATCGTTCCTCCGTTCTTGTGTTACGATTTTTCTTGCTCGTGCACACCTTTTTCCATAGCTTTCCAGGCGAGTGTCGCGCATTTGATTCGTGCCGGGAATTGTGAAACTCCCTGCAGCGCTTCGATATCGCCCAGATCCGTGGAATCGTCATAATCTTTGCCAAGCATCATATCTGAAAAAGTCTTGGAAAGACCAAGAGCTGTTTCCACATCTTTGCCTTTTACTGCCTGGGTCATCATTGAAGCGGAAGCCATCGAGATTGAACAACCTTCCCCATCAAACTTCGCATCTTTCACGATTCCGTCTTCGACCTGCAAGGTCAAAAGGATACGGTCTCCGCATGTCGGGTTGTTCATTTCGATATTGATGCTGTCCTTTTCAATGGTGCCTTTATTTCTTGGCGTTTTATAATGGTCCATAATTACGGACCGATACAATTGGTCTAAGTTTTTAAAAGACATCGTTGAAATACTCCTTTGCAGAGCGTAATCCTTCTACTAAACGATCGACATCCGATTCGCCATTATAGAGATAAAAACTGGCACGGGCGGTAGCTGATACTTCCAGCCATTTCATCAATGGCTGTGCGCAATGATGTCCTGCGCGAACAGCGATGCCGCTCATATCAAGAACTGTTGCCACATCATGCGGATGGACATCGTTTAGATTGAACGTCACAATACCTGCCCGTTGTGCCGGATCTTTCGGACCGTATATTTCAAGACCGTCAATTCCGCTCATTTTTTCCATGGCGTATGCCGCCATTTCATGTTCATGCTTTTCGATTTCGTCCAAACCGATTTCGTTCAGAAAATCGATGGCAGCGCCCAAGCCGACAGCTCCGGCTATAATCGGTGTGCCCCCTTCGAATTTCCATGGCAGCTCTTTCCATGTCGAATCGTATAGGCCGACGAAATCAATCATTTCACCGCCGAATTCGACCGGTTCCATGTCATTCAATAAAGCTTTCTTTCCATATAATACACCAATTCCGGTCGGCCCGACCATTTTATGGCCTGAGAAGGCGAAGAAATCACAGTCCAATTGCTGGACATCGATTTTCAGATGAGGAGCAGCCTGTGCTCCGTCAACTACCATCACCGCCCCATGTTCATGGGCGACACGTGCAACTTCCTTTACAGGGTTCATCGTTCCGAGCACATTTGAAACATATACCATCGAAACGATTTTAGTCCGTTCAGTAATTGTTGATTCGACCTGCTCCATTGAAATGGTGCCGTCTTCTTCAAGTTCGATATATTTCAGGATCGCTCCGCGCTCTTTCGCCAATTGCTGCCACGGAATAATATTTGAATGGTGTTCCATGTAAGTGATGACAATTTCATCGCCTTCATCCACATTAGCCCGTCCGTAGCTTTGCGCTACCAGATTGATGGCTGTAGTTGTACCACGAAGGAATACAATTTCTTCGGTAGAATCGGCATTGATGAATTTCTGCACTTTTTCACGGGCGCCTTCATATTTTTCTGTAGCGCGGTTGCCAAGCGTGTGTACACCGCGATGCACATTGGAATTATCAAATTTATAATAATTCTCCAATGCTTCAATCACTTGTACCGGCTTTTGGGATGTTGCTGCGCTGTCCAGATAAATCAATGGGTTGTCATTGATTTCTTGATTCAGTATAGGAAAATAGCTTTTTATCTCTTGGTTGATCATTAGCGGACTTTCCTTTCGATAACCTCCGTCAATTGCTTTTTAACGCCTTCAATTGGCAACACGTTAACTACCGGTGCCAGGAAACCGTGAATAACAAGACGTTCAGCTTCTTGTTTCGTAATTCCTCGGCTCATCAGATAATACAATTGCAGTGGATCTACCCGGCCGACCGACGCTGCGTGGCCTGCTGTAACGTCATCTTCATCGATCAACAGGATTGGGTTGGCGTCGCCGCGAGCATTCGGGCTAAGCATCAACACACGTGATTCCTGTTCCGCATTCGATCTGACTGCACCATGTTCGATCTTGCCGATGCCGTTGAAAATAGAAGAAGCGGAATCTTTCATAACGCCGTGCTTTAAAATCTGTCCATCCGAATCTTTGCCCCAGTGTACTACCTTTGTTGTAAAGTTCTGTTTTTGGCTGCCTCGTCCGACTACGACAGTTTTCGTATCGCCGATTGAGTTATCGCCTACAAGATGCGTAACATTTTCAGAGATCGTATCGCTGTCGTTCATCATGCCGAGTGCCCATTCGATTTTCGCGTCTCTTGCAGCAACACCGCGGCGGTTGACGTAAGTTGTGAAACCTTCAGCCAGAACATCAACGGCACCGTAAGTGATCTGTGCGTTATCTTCTGCGAATACTTCAGAAACGATATTCGCCAAACCATTCGATTTTGGAACAGTTGAGAAATAGTTCTCCACATAAGTGACTTTACTGCTGGTATCCGCTACAACAATCACATGGTTGAAGAGGGATGCATCCGCGTCGTCATGATAGAAGACGACTTGTACCGGCTCTTCTATCTCCACATTTTTCGGAACATAAAGGAAAGCTCCTCCGTTCATCAATGCAGCATTCAAAGCAGTCAATTTGTGCTCATCTGTTTTGACACCTTTTGTCATGAAATATTTTTTCACCAGATCACCGTGTTCACGAAGCGCTGTGAAAATGTCAGTCAAGATGACACCTTTTGCAGCCAGTTCTTCTGAAATACGAGAAAATGCCGGTGTATTATTATGCTGGATATAAAGATTCTTTTGATCGAGGTCGACAATCGTTTTGATGTCTTCTGTAAGATCCCCGATTGAATTGAATGCAACGTTTTTTACTGTGTGCACCGGATAATCAGTAAAATTCCAGTTCAAAATTTTCGTTTTGTCAGGTTTTGGTAGCGGTAATGTTTCCGCTTCTGAAAACGAGCGAAGACGCAGCTCAGTAAACCAAGATGGTTCACCATTCATTTCTGAAAAGGAGCGCAGCTCTTGCTCGGTCATTTTTAAATTTGTTTCAACCGTCATGCCAGTCTCTCCCTTCAATTATGCTTGTCCTACAGTCTCGTCTTCAATGCCAAGCTCCTGCTTGATCCAGTCATAGCCTTCTGATTCTAGTTTATGCGCCAGTTCTGCTCCACCGGATTTAACAACACGGCCTTGCATCATCACATGGACGTGGTCCGGAGTGATGTAATTCAACAGACGCTGATAATGCGTGATGATCAGGCAGCCGAAACCTTCGCCTTTCATTTGGTTGATCCCGTCAGAAACGACTTTCAACGCGTCGATATCCAAACCGGAGTCAATTTCATCCAACACGGCGATAGTCGGTTTGATCATCATCATCTGAAGAATTTCATTGCGTTTCTTTTCCCCGCCTGAGAAACCTTCGTTCAGATAGCGTTGTGCCATATCCTGGTCCATATCAAGCGTGTCCATTTTGCTGTCAAGCTCACGGATGAATTTCATCAAGGAGATTTCGTCTCCTTCTTCGCGGCGAGCGTTCATTGCAGAACGCATAAAGTCAGCATTCGTAACTCCTGAAATTTCACTTGGGTATTGCATTGCAAGGAAAAGACCTGCACGTGCGCGTTCGTCGACTTCCATATCTAAGACGTCTTCTCCGTCCAACGTGATTGATCCTGAAGTTACTTCGTATTTAGGGTGGCCCATGATGGCAGAAGCCAAAGTGGATTTACCCGTTCCGTTCGGACCCATTATTGCATGGATCTCGCTTGTATTAATAGTTAAGTTTACACCTTTTAAAATCTCTTTACCTTCGATTTCAACGTGTAAATCCTGGATGACCAAAGTTGACATGTAAATACCTCCATATAGTTGATGTTGAATGGATAACCATTCTAAATTAGTATCATTCTAATCTTAACCGATATGGACTGCGCTTGCAAATCATTAAATCGCTTCAAGAATATGCTCCAAATCAATTTAAAACTCAGCATTCCTTGCTGTAAACCCTCTATATCAAACAATAAAAACCAAATCATCCATTTTCAATAAATGACATTTAATTGAGAATGGATTTCACTAGTTATAGTAACAGCCGGCGTCAGCTGCGCCCGGCGATGGAGCTGGGCTTCATTCTATTTTAAGCATGAAAAAACCGGCGCAAGGTTTGCGCCGGTTTCATGTCTGCTGTTATCAATGTGTCATTTTATATATCACGGTGTACTTGTCGCTCTAACTGAGACACGATCTTTTGGCTATCGCTGTAATCCTGTTCTCTTCGCTGTTCCACTTCAATAATCTTACCGGGGTCATTCTGGTATTCGTTTATCCCGTAGCCATGGGCATTCCTAAATGCTTGTTCCATTTTCTCAGTATGCTCGATACCGTGTGAATCGATAATAAATCATTCCTTTCAATTTTTCTTACATTTCCCATTATACCCCCTTTTATTAATTCAAAACTTCTTTTTTTACCAATTTGTCTGAAAATGGACCTATCGTCATAGTTATTGGTAAATATAAGAAAAAGCCCGACAATAAGCTGTCGGGCTTTCCTGCTCCACCATTCGCTACCATTTTATATGAGAATGGCTGTCTTTAAAATATATTGCCATAGTAATAAACTTCAAATGACTTTAAACTTTTCGACCGTTTGTAAACCTGTCCACGATGTTGGTCAAAGCACCGTCACCCGTGACGTTTGCAGCGGTTCCGAAACTATCTTGCGCCATATACAGCGCGATCATCAGCGCCACCATCGTTTCATCGAACCCAAGCATCGTCTGCAACAAGCCTATTGCAGCCATTACTGCGCCACCCGGAACTCCCGGTGCAGCAATCATTGTGACACCCAGCATAAGGATGAATGGCAAAAATGAACTGAATTCAGGAGTCTGCCCTGTCAGGAATAACACTCCGATAGCACAGGATACAAGTGTGATCGTGCTTCCTGACAGATGGATTGTCGCAAACAGAGGCACCGAGAAGTCCGCGATTCTTTCATCCGCTCCAGTTTTGCGCGCCTGGCGCAATGTAACCGGAATTGTAGCAGCTGACGATTGAGTACCGAGGGCTGTGAAATAAGCCGGCATCATTGTTTTCAGCATGCGAAACGGATTCCGTTTGACGAGAGCGCCAGCTGAACTGTATTGAAGCAATAACATCAGCGCATGCAGAATTATGATCAGCACGAAGACAATGCCGAATAATGAGAGGATTTCCATCACTGCGCCGCCATATGCCATATTGGCGAATATGCCGAAAATATAAAAAGGCAACAGCGGAATGATTACAACAGAAATTGTCTTTTCAATGATGACCTGAAACTCGTCAAAAAAGGAAATCATCGTTTTGCTGCCAGTTGCAGCCATACCGATTCCCAATAAGAAGGCAAGTATCAAAGCAGCCATGACTCCAAACAGCGGCGTCATTTCAAGAGTGATAAACGTTTCTGCCAATGCATTTTCCGGATCGTCAAGACCTGAAATTTCCCGACCTTCCATAAAGCCAGGAAGAACAATCATCGCTGCAACAAATGCAAAAACTCCGGCGACCACGGTAGAGCTGTATGCTACAAGTGTCGAGACCCCCAGAAGCTTTCCGGAACCTTTACCCAGTTTTGCAATTCCTGGAGCAATGAATCCAAGAATGATCAAAGGCACGACAAAGTTCAGGAAATTGCCGAATATCGAAGTAAAAGTAGCAAATACCCTCACCATATTTTCCGGCGCAAACGAACCGATTAAAACTCCCAACACAATTGCCAGCACTATCCTTGGCAATAAACCGAATTTAAATTTCATCCCATGTCCTCCCTGTGTGTACATTTGTTTTCCTAATAGCTATTAAGCTACCATATAATAAGAAATTAGATAAGCTTATTTAAAATACACGGAATATTGAATTTTATCATTATTTCAAGATAATCTTTAATTTTGAAATATATAGCAATTAACCGGTCAATTTTAGATGCCAACTTTAACTGGAGAATAAAAAAAGAAAGCACCCCGAAGGATGCTTCGCTTTTCTTTGTCCAGACTCCGGCGACCCAGCTCTTCGGGTCATAAGTCAGCCCAGCTGCGTGGCAAAGAATGCCACTTCGCTGGTCCGACAATAACCTTATTGCTCCTGCATCGCTTCGCTGCTTCGTCGCAAAGAGATGTCCCAAATTACATTTGGTTCATCTCTTGCCTTACAGAGCTTAACGGGTGCCGTCGCTTTTCTCTGTCCAGACTCCGGCGACCCAGCTCTTCGGGTCATAAGTCACTTTGGCTGTGCGGCTGAAAAAACGCCGCTTCGCCAAATCGCCTTATGCCTTTCAGAGCTTAACGGGTGCCGTTGCTTTTCTACTCTACAGGTACGACTGAGCCGCCCCATTCTTCCAGGATNACTCTACAGGTACGACTGAGCCGCCCCATTCTTCCAGGATGAAATCCTGAATCTCTTCTGATGTAAGAGCTTCAACCAATGCCTGAACTTCTTCACTGTCTTCATCACCTGAACGAACGGCGATAATGTTTACATACGGTGAATCTGATTCTTCAAGGGCAATTGAATCTTCCTGCGGGCTGATGCCTGCATCGATTGCATAGTTGGAGTTGATCAACACCGCATCTCCTTCACCCTGCTCATACATTTGCACCAATAAAGCTGCTTCGAAATCTGTTTCAAATTGCAGATCTTTCGGGTTTTCAGTAATATCACTTACTTCAGCTTTTGTTTTATCGATGTCTTCAGCTAAAGTGATCAATCCCTCCGCTTCCAGCATGGACAAAATACGTCCGTGGTCAGCAACTGAACTGCTCATTAAAATTGTGCCACCTTCCGGAAGCTCCTCTAAAGAGTCGTATTCCTGGGAGTAAACACCGATTGGCTCAATATGGATACCGCCGGCATTTGCAAAGTCATAATCGTTCTCTTCCATTTGTGCTTCGAAATATGGGATATGCTGAAAGTAGTTGGCATCAATTTCGCCCGATTCAAGATGCTGGTTCGGGAAAATATAATCCTGGTAAGTTTCGATTTCCAATTCAATTCCCTGCTCTTCAAGAATCGGCTGGACCTGCTCTAAAATTTCTGCGTGCGGCACGTTAGAGGCACCCACAGTTAATGTACTTGTTTCTCCTTCACCAGATCCGCCATTATTTGAGTCACTGCCGGATTCACTGTTGTCGCTTCCGCATCCTGCTAAAGCTAAAGTTGCCAATAAAGTTCCTGTTAAAAGTTTTTTCATAATTTGTACTCTCCCTTTTCTTTGTTGTTAGTTTTTTATGTCAACGGAAGGTCCGTCATCAACGTTTGTCAGCCCTTCTGGTCCATGCATCCCCTACAAATTGGATGAAAAAGACGATGATTAAAATTAATATGGTGGCCATTAATACAACATCCGGCCGGGTTCGCTGAAAACCATCCAGGAACGCCAGTGTTCCCAGTCCTCCGGCACCAATGACACCGGCCATTGCAGTATAACCAACCAAAGCAATCGAGGTCACCGTGATACCTGAAATCAGCGCCGGCTTCGATTCCGGCAATAACACCTTGCGAATAATGGTCGATGTAGTGGCACCCATCGACCGTGCTGCTTCAACGACGCCTTTGTCGATTTCCTGGAAAGCGATCAGCACCAGCCGTGCATAAAACGGGGCCGCTCCTATGATCAGTGCCGGCAATGCGGCGTTCGGTCCCCGTATGGTTCCGATCAGAAAACTTGTGAAAGGAATCAAAAGGATAATCAGAATGATAAAAGGAATGGAGCGGAAAACATTGACGAAAACTCCAGTCAGCCAATTGACGATTTTATTGGCCCATAATTGCTTTGGCGCTGTCAAAAATAAAATAATGCCGAGTACGAGACCGATAATGAAAGTGAATGCAGTCGACATTGCTGTCATATACATAGTTTCCAACGTCGCTTCCCACATATCGTCCCAATCGACATTTGGAAATAATGACTCAATCATTTGCCATCACCTCCGTTTGCACTTTCTCTTGTTTGAGGAAAAGAATAGCATCCGCAATTTCCTGTTTCGAACCTTTTAACTGCAGAATCAATGTACCGTATGCTCCGCGCTGAGTATGAGATATATCTCCCTGCACAATATTGACTTCCACCGGATAATTGCGGATCAGCTTCGTCAAAATCGGCTGTTCTGTCTGCTCTCCAACGAAAATTAATTTCACCAGCTCACCCGTCGGATATAATTCTCGGAGATGCTTGATCGTGGCAGTAGAGTCTTCTGTTTCGGTCACCTGTGCCACGAAGCGTTTCGTAATATCTTTTTTCGGTGACCGGAAGATTGTCAGCACATCGCCCAGTTCCACAACCTTGCCGCCTTCCATGACCGCAACGCGGTGGCAGATTTTCCGGATAACGTGCATTTCATGCGTTATCAAAACAATCGTCAAACCGAGACGCTTATTGATATCGACCAGCAAATCCAGGATCGCATCTGTCGTTTCCGGATCGAGTGCCGAAGTTGCTTCATCGCAAAGCAGTACTTCCGGATCATTGGCAAGTGAACGGGCAATTCCGACACGCTGCTTCTGTCCACCCGAGAGTTGGGAAGGATAAGCATTTTCGCGTCCGGCCAAACCAACCAATTCGACGAGTTCCTTGACTCTCGACTCTCTCTTCGCTTTAGGCACCCCGGCAATTTCAAGAGGAAACTCAATATTCTCCTGAACCGTGCGAGACCAGAGGAGATTGAAATGCTGAAAAATCATACTCACTTTCTGGCGCGCTTTACGTAAATCTGCCCCTTTAATGGCAGTAATTTTTTGGCCATTGACGTCGACTGTGCCTGATGATGGTTTTTCCAAACCATTCAACAACCGGATCAATGTACTTTTCCCTGCGCCACTGTAGCCGATAATACCAAAAATTTCCCCGTCATCGATCGACAAGTTAACATTATCCACTGCCGTCAGGACCGTTTTGCCGGTATCAAATTTCTTAGTCAAATCCTTTAACTGAATCATTGTTGCACACTCCTACTCCAAAATAAAATGCCCTTCTGCTCGAAAACGAGCAGAAGGGCATGCATAAAAAATATACGTTAACCGTTCTCTCATCTTCCAAAGCGTTCGCTTTGTGTGACTTGGCACCATTTCATTTTCATGACGGTTGCCGGGCTTCACAGGGTACTTCCCTCCACCACTCTGTATAAGAGTTACGTTATTAAGTTTGTTATTCAGGTTCTTAATTTAACACGGCTCAATTTATCCGTCAACAATTTTTAACTTCTCATAAATATAAGGCACGGAATGGAAGGCATAAACCTTCTCTTTCAGCTTGCCGTTCTCCGTGATCAAAAGACACGGGACACTCTCCACTTCATATAAAGAAGCGATTTCCTGCACATAATTTAAATTCGCTTTGCCGATCGGCAATTCCGGCATGGCTGCGGTCACAACCTCCAGCATTTTGGAAGCCAGCTGGCAGGTGCCGCACATTGGGGTATATAGATAATAAGCCGATACCTTATTGGTATTTTTGGCTTTGGTCCAATCTTTATGGTTCCATTCTTCCATGTTTCGTCATCCTTCTGTTAACAAATTATTGACCCTTATATTGGCTGCAATAAGGACATCCATAAGAATACGCAATGGCGTCGTTGCGACTTCTTTATAAGTCCGGTCAATATAAAAATGTCTTGCTTCAGGAAACTCCCGTTTCACCAGTTTCCTGAGCTTTTCGCCGGATTTATCCGCATCCACCAGAATAATGATGTCCTGCCCTTCAAATGGCAGCAGCAATTCTTCGAGCCTCGTTGCACTTACTGTACCATTAGTACAAAGAATCGTCACGGATTCTGCAATGAGCGGAGCGATCCTGTTTTTATCTGAAATGCCTTCCACCACAATTACTTTGTCCATAAACCAACACCCCGCTGATTCTATAGAATATATAAAACTGGCAGTGCCTGTTCAACTTATGTTCAAAAGAGCTTGCCGCTGAAGTCCGGATATTGAAAAAAGCGCCAGGGTACAGGCGCTTTCCGGGTATTATTCGTTCGTCATTTCCTTATAAGCGTCAGCGTCCATCAAATCATTCATCTCATCTTCAGACGGTGCCTCGATGACTACCATCCATGCTTGTTCATACGGGGATTCGTTTACGAATTCCGGGCTGTCTTCCAGTTCAGAATTGACTTCAACAACTTTTCCGCTTACTGGTGCATATAGTTCAGAAACGGTTTTAACAGATTCAACACTGCCGAACGGCTCATTTTTTTTCAGCTCATCACCGACCTGCGGCAATTCCACGAAAACGATGTCTCCAAGTTCAGCCTGTGCAAAATGCGTAATACCGATAGTTGCTTTGCCGTCTTCAAGTTTAACCCATTCATGTTCTTTTGAATAACGAAGTTCTTGTGGTGTGCTCATCCAAACGCCTCCAAAATATGTAGTTGCTTCAATTTCAGTTTGACATAATAACGATGCAATTACAAGATAGCACAATCTTTAAGACCAGCTATTTTCGAAGGCCTCTTCTTTAAATCCAAGAGTCGCTTTTTCGCCGTCCCAAACAAGCGGCCTCTTGATCAGCATGCCGTTTGAAGACAGCAGCTCAAGTTTTTCATCCGCCGACATTTCACCTAGCTTATCTTTTAATTGCAACTCGCGGTATTGCTGGCCGCTCGTATTGAAAAATTTCTTCAGGTCGATGCCGCTGCTGTCGACGATTCTTTTCAATTCCTCTTTTGTCGGCGGATTGTCGACGATATGTATTTCCTTGAAGTCCACCTCATGGGCGGCAAGCCATTTCTTTGCCTTCTGGCAGCTGCTGCATTGCGGATACCAATAAAAATCCATCATGTAAATAAAACCTCCTTCTTGTTTCTATTCTAGCAAAGCCCTGTTATTCGGGCGAAGAAAAAGCGCCACCAAGAGTTGGCGGCGCTTTGGAGTAATGATTAAACGATATATTTTTCTGCGTCGATCAATTTCACAGCGGCTTCACGTTTTTTCGCGATGACGTTGTAAGGAGTTGAACGCGTCAGTTTGCGAAGAGCTGAAAGCATCATACGCTGGTTGTCGCCTTCGATTGCAGCAATCAAAGTTTCTTTTGCATCTTTTTCGATCTTGTCGAATGCTTCCTGGCAATAGATTTGTGTATAAAGAAGTTTTTGCGACGCTTTTTCTTCACCTGAAGCGGCAATCGCTTTTTCAGTGCGCAGTACTGCGGACTCCATCGCAAAGACGTTGCTGACGATATCTGCAATGTTCACAAGTACTTCCTGTTCCTGCTCCAATTTCGTTCCGTATGTTTGGGCAGCAAGACCCGTTGCAAGGATTGCGATTTTCTTCGCATTGTTAACAAGGTATTTTTCCTGAGCCAAAGCTTCTGTGCCAACTTCTTCCGGCATCATCATCAATAATTCTTCCTGAAGTTTCATGGCATGCTGCAATAGTGGCAATTCGCCTTTCATCGCTTTGCGCAATAATGTGCCAGGAACCAGAAGACGGTTGATTTCGTTTGTTCCTTCGAAAATACGGTTGATGCGTGAATCGCGGTAAATGCGCTCGATTTCGTATTCCTGCATGAAGCCGTAGCCACCGTGCAATTGAACACCTTCATCAACGATATAATCCAATGTTTCCGTGCCGAAGAATTTATTCATCGAGCATTCCACTGCAAATTCAGCGATTGAATCTGCTACAAGCTTGCCGTTTGCGTGTTCTTCGTCTGAAAATCCGCTCATGCGGTCTTCGAACAAACCAACTGTGCGGTAAACCGAGCTTTCAAGAGCATATAATTGTGATGCCATTGTCGCAAGTTTTTCACGCGTCAGGTTGAATGACGAAATTGGTGTTTTAAATTGCTGGCGCTGGTTCGTGTAAGGAATCGTGATTTCCATTGCACGTTTTGAAGCTCCGATTGTGCCAACTCCCAATTTGTAACGGCCGATGTTCAAAATATTGAAGGCGATGATATGCCCGCGTCCTGCTTCACCCAACAAGTTTTCAACCGGCACTTCTGCATCTTCAAGAATCAGTGTACGAGTCGAAGATGATTTAATCCCCATTTTCTTCTCTTCCGGTCCAACTGAAACACCTGAGAATTCGCGCTCGACGATAAATGCAGAGAATTGCTCCCCGTCAATTTTTGCGTAAACAACGAATACATCAGCAAATCCAGCGTTGGTGATCCATTGCTTTTCACCGTTCAGGACGTAATGCGTACCTGCTTCGTTCAATTTAGCGGTCGTTTTTGCACCCAGTGCGTCAGAACCTGAACTAGGCTCGGTCAACGCGTAAGCGGCAATCATTTCGCCAGTCGCAAGGCGCGGCAAATAGCTTTGTTTTTGTTCTTCGTTACCGAAAAGTACAATCGGCAATGATCCAATACCAACGTGTGCTCCGTGCGTAATTGAGAAGCCGCCTGCTTTGGACATTTTTTCAGCTATCAAAGCTGAAGCGATTTTATCAAGACCTAAACCGCCGTATTGTTCTGGCACGTCGGCTCCGAGTAGGCCCAATTCGCCAGCTTTTTTCAAGAGGCGTACGGAATGTTCGAATTCGTGGTTTTCAAGATTTTCAACCACCGGCATTACGTCTGTGTTTACATAATCCTCAGTTGATTTGGCGATCATTTTTTGTTCATCCGTGAAATCCTCCGGTGTAAATACGCGTGAAAGATCCGCGTCTTCAATCAGGAAACTTCCGCCTTTGATCAATGTTTTTGATTGTTCCATTTTATATTCCTCCTATTTTTAAAAGCTTTATCAATTAAATGAATAACCGTTAGTAGTCGATATTCCGCAAAACAGCTTTGCTTGCCTGGGGGCTCGCACTGAGCTAACTCGGTCTCGTTTCACATCGCCCGAGTGGATCTCAGCACTTCGCTTGGCCCCCTAGGCGTCTTCGCTGTTTTGCTCCATATCTTTTTTATTACCTTAGATGAAAATGCGTAAGGCGGCGAAGAGCAAAGATATGCTCCTGCATCGCTTCGCTAGCTTCGTCGCAAACAATTTGTGCAAGCACAAATCGCTTCCTGCGGGAATAGCATGAGACGAAGACCCCGCAGAAGTGAAGCGCCGAGGAGGCTGAGGCCATGCCCGCGGAAAGCGTCCGCCTGGAGCATTTCATTAACTTATTTCTATTAGTACTTTTCATTAAACTAACAAGAAAATAACTAAAACCTACAGCATTTCAAAGACGCCTGCTGCGCCCATTCCTCCGCCGATACACATTGTGACTACGCCGAATTGTTTGCCTTGGCGTTTCAGTTCACTCAGCATGCGGATTGTGAGGATTGAACCTGTTGCACCCAGTGGGTGTCCAAGTGCGATTGCACCGCCGTTCAAATTCACTTTATTGATGTCGATGTTCAGTTTTCTGATGACTGCGAGCGATTGTGAAGCGAAAGCTTCGTTCAATTCCCACACATCGATGTCATCGATTGAAAGTCCGGCAAGTTTCAATGCTTTTGGAATCGCTTCGATCGGGCCGATGCCCATTACTTCCGGCGGTACGCCGCCAGTAGCGAATGAACGGAATTTTGCGATTGGCGTAAGTCCGAGGGCTTCGGCTTTTTCACGTTCCATTACAAGCAAAGCCCCTGCGCCGTCAGATGTTTGGGAAGAGTTACCTGCTGTTACTGAACCGCGTGCTGAGAAAGCAGCGCGCAATTTGTTTAATGTCTGGACAGTCGTGCCGTGGCGAACGCCTTCATCCATTTCGAACATAAAGGATTTCTCCTGGTATTTATTGTTTTCATCGACGTAACGTTTCGTTACTTCGACCGGTACGATTTCGTCGTCGAAATGGCCTTTTTCGATTGCCGCAGCTGCATTTTCATGCGAGCGTACAGAAAAAGCATCCTGGTCTTCGCGGCTTACGCCGTATTGAGTAGCCACCTGTTCAGCTGTGTGGCCCATGCTCATATAATATTGTGGTGCTGTTTCCGCCAATTTCGCATTGGGACGGATGACATTGCCCATCATCGGCACCATACTCATCGATTCAACACCACCGGCGATGATCGCTTCTGCGTGTCCAACCATGATGCGTTCTGCTGCATAGGCGATTGTCTGCAAACCTGAAGAACAGAAACGGTTGACTGTCACAGCCGGTGTCGTATCCGGCAAGCCGGCCAACGCGCCGATGTTGCGGGCGATATTCATCCCTTGCTCCGCTTCCGGCATTGCACAGCCCATAATCAAATCATCTATCGGGCCGTCGTATCCGCCTGCCCGTTTTAATGTTTCCCGTACAGCCAATGCGCCGAAATCATCCGGCCGCACTGATGCAAGAGAACCTTTTTTCGCTTTTCCGACCGGTGTTCTGGCACTGGCCACGATTACTGCTTCGCGCATATTTTTTCCTCCTTTAATCTCTTTGGATCAATTGCGTAACGGTTTCCCTTTTACAAGCATATGCTGCATGCGCTGTTGGGATTTCGGTTGAGCCACTAAGCTCAGGAATACCTGCCGTTCAAGGTCAAGCAAATACTGCTCATCCACTTTCGTGCCATATGGAACTTTGCCGCCTGACAGGACAAACGCCAATTTCTGAGCGATTTTCAGATCGTATTCGCTGATGAACCCTGACAGGAACATTCCTTCAGCACCAAGTAACAACGTTGCATATCCCGGTTCACCTGTAACTGGAACTTTTTCACGTTTCGGCGCCTTGTATCCATTTTCATAAAGTGACAATGCCGCCTGCTTCGCATCGTAAATGAGATGATCGCTATTGACACTGATGCCATCCACAAAATTCAGGAAGTTATTTTCACGCGCTTCTTCGGCAGAAGTCGAGACTTTTGCCATCGCGATCGATTCGAAAACTTTGCTCGTTACATTCTGTAAATCGAAATCGATGCCATTTGGCAAGCCTTTCAGATGTTTCATGTAAAGCTCCTTGTTTCCGCCGCCGCCGGGAATCAGCCCGACACCTGCTTCCACAAGCCCCATATAAGTTTCCATTGAAGCCTGGATATGTGCAGCCGGAAGAGCTACTTCAGCTCCGCCGCCAAGCGACATTCCGAATGGTGCAGCTACAACTGGTTTTGAACTGTATTTGATTTTCATCATAGCGTTCTGGAATGTTTTGATCGTGAAATCAAGTTCGAAAATATTGTCGTCCTGCGCTTCCATCAGGATCATACCCAGGTTTGCACCGACACAGAAGTTCTTGCCCTGGTTGCCGATGACAAGGCCTTTGTAATTTTTCTCGACTTCATCAATCGCGAAATTTATCATCTGCATGATATCAAGGCCAATTGCATTTGATTGCGAATGAAACTCGAGCAATGCAATCCCGTCACCAAGGTCGATCAGGCTTGCACCTGAATTTGATTTGATGACACCATGTTTTTTCTTATAACGTTTCAAGTCGATCACTTTTTCATTTAATGGCACGGCCTCGTAATCCGTTCCATTGAAGAAATGGAGGTCGCCTTCCACTTCTTTATAGAAAGTTTCATTGCCGCTGTCCACTAATTTTTGGGCGAAAGCAGGAATGTCGTGGCCTTCATCTTTCATTTTATCAATGGATTTCTGAACACCAATCGCATCCCAAATTTCGAATGGCCCCTGGTTCCAGCCGAATCCCCATTTCATGGCATTATCGATCGAAACGATGTCGTCCGCAATTTCGCCATTCAATTGAGCTGAATAGCGCAGAACCGGTGCTAGGATATTCCATAATAATTCCCCGGTGCGGTCATCTGCATAGACCAAAGTTTTCATCTTCGCAGCGAAACCTTTTTGCGCTTTCGCCATTTCCTGTGAAGGCGTTTTCAATTTGCCCGCAGGACGGTATTCCAAAGTCTCAGGATCAAGTTCGAGAATCTCTTTGTCTTTTTTAAGGAAGAAACCTTGGCCTGATTTTGCACCAATCCAACCGTTTTCAACCATTTTTTTCATGAATTCAGGAGCTTCAAAAACTTTTTTCTCTTCTCCTTCAGTCTGGTCGTAGACGTTCTTCGCCACGTGCATGAATGTATCGAGCCCCACGACGTCAAGCGTGCGGAAAGTTGCGGATTTCGGACGCCCGATTAACGGACCTGTAACGGAATCCACTTCGCCGATTGAATAGCCGCGGTTCTGCATTTCACGCAGCGTCACAAGTAAGCCGTAAGTTCCGATGCGGTTTGCAATGAAGTTCGGCGTGTCCTTGGCAATAACGACTCCTTTTCCGAGCACATCTTCTCCGAAAGCAGTCATGAATTCAATCACTTCTGGAGCTGTTGTCGCTGCAGGAATCACTTCCAAAAGCTTCAGGTAACGTGGCGGATTAAAGAAATGCGTCCCCAGGAAATGTTTGCTGAAATCTTCTGAGCGTCCTTCAGCCATTGCATCAATGCTGATTCCTGAAGTATTTGACGAAATGATTGTGCCAGGTTTTCTAACGGCATCAACTTTTTCGTATAAGGATTTTTTCACGTCAAGATTTTCGACGATGACTTCTACAATCCAATCGACGTCTGCAAGTTTTTCCAGATCGTCTTCAAGATTTCCGGGTGTGATCAGATCTAAATTCTTTTTGGCTGTCAGAGGAGCCGGTTTCTGTTTCAATAATTTCTGGATGGAAGTTGTTGCAATACGGTTGCGTACTGCTCGGTCTTCAAGCGTCAAGCCTTTCGCCTGCTCCGCTTCCGTCACTTCACGCGGAACGATGTCCAGCAATAATACTGGTATGCCTATGTTTGCAAGATGCGCTGCAATTCCTGAACCCATAACTCCAGATCCGATTACAGCTGCTTTTCTTATTTGGTATGCCACTAGCAAACCCTCCTCATATTTTTTGAATGAATCCTCATTCATTTTTAAGCTAAAAAAAATAGAACGTTCTCTATATCCCTAAGTGTAAGTTATTTTCCTTTTTTTCGCAATATTTAATTCTTATTTTTTGGGCTGCCAGGATTCTTTTCTTTTCGAAACAGCGGACGGCAGTTACACTATAAATGTTGGACTAAAAAGATCTTACAAAACTAGCAGTCTAATTTTTCTACTATATAATTTAAACAATAGACTTTCTTCCTTACTTACCGCTTCGGCGCTGGGATAGGGACTTTTGCTAAGCCACTTTCTAAGATATGGAGCAAAACAGCGCAGACGCCCAGGGGACCAAGCGAAGTGCTGAGATCCACTCGGGCGAAGTGCAACGAGACCGAGTTAGCTCAGCGCGAGCCAAGAGTTGGCCGAAGGTAATTCGGCCGAGTCTTTGCGACGAAGCTAGCGCAGCGATGCAGGAGCACGGGGTTTGGCAAGCGAAGCTGTGTTGCGCAATATCGGTTATTAAGATTATTGTTTAACTTATAAATAGAAACAACAGGGGGAAAACTTATGAAACCGATTCACACTAAAGAAGAGTTCCAAGCGGCAATTACTGGCGAACAGCCGGTTATCGTCAAATTCCAGGCCGGATGGTGTCCGGATTGCACACGTATGGATATGTTCATCGATCCGATTATCGAGGAATTCAATCAGTATCAATGGTTCGATTTGAACCGGGATGAACTGCCTGAAATCGCTGAACAATATGAAGTGATGGGTATTCCAAGTCTTTTAATCTTCAACAAAGGTGATAAGACGGCACATCTCCATAGCGCAAACGCAAAATCTCCGGAAGAGGTTACGGACTTTTTGGCAAAACAACCGGAATAGGCTCCTGCCTATTCCTTTTTTATTGTCCAGACTCCAGCGGCCCAGCTCCTCGGGTCATAAGCCAGCTCAGCTATGCGGCTAAGAACGCCGCTCCGCTGAGCCATCTTATGCCTGTCAGAGCTTAACGGGCGCTGTCGCTTTTCTTTGTCCAGACTCCAGCGGCCCAGCTCCTCGGGTCATAAGCCAGCTCCGGCTGATCCATCTTATGCCTTTCGGAGCTTAACGGGCGTTTTCGCTTTTCTTATTGTATAATTAAAGTACAAAATACAGTGAGGTGTTGTCATGGATCCCCAGAAAGAGATCAGTGAATTAAAAGATCTCGTAAAATATTATGAGTTGGTCATCAAAAATATGTCGGCCCCCATCATTCCATCAATCGTTCCAAACACGATCTTAATGCCGATTGCCGGCATCATCTCAGCAGACCGCTTCGAATTGATACGCGGCAAGGCTCTGGAGTATGCCGGTGAACATCGTGAAACTGAATGTGTCATTTTCGATTTTACTGGCGTCCAGTCAGAAGATGTGCAGACTTTTGATTATAATGAGCTTGCCAATGAACTGACTGCTTTAAACAATTCCTTGAAGTTGATGGGACTGCGTCCGATATATGTCGGCTTCAATCCCCGCTTTGTCAGGAAGATTGTCCATGCGGGAATACAAGTTGAACTCGAAGTCTATCAATCTTTTCGCGCAGCTTTAAAAGAATTATTGAATGAAAAAAATAAGAGCCGTTCTTCTAAATAATGTGAGAATGGCGTGGAGGCGTTGTTTTTGAAAGTTCTATTGCCGTTCGAAGGAATGTCCCAATATGAGCCAGCCATTGATCCCAGGAAACGCGGTTCCGCTTGTGGTCCCGTCACTGCAGCCTCCATTTTTAATTTTCATGAAAACGAAATCTTTGAAATCAATGAAGTTTACAGATTGCTTGGGACTACACCAATCGGCCTTTTTACTTGGCGCTTTCTTCGCAATTTCCGGAAGATAGCAGGCGGCCGTTACCGGCTTGAAAAAACACGGTCGATCTCCGACGTGAAAAAGGAACTTTTATCCGGACGGCCTTTGGCGATGAAATTTGACCGTTATTTCACATTCCGCTGGTTGGCAAAACCGTTATTCAATTATCACTGGGTCCCACTTATCGGCTTTGAAGATAAAGGAGACGATGTGGTGCTGTATTTTCACGATAACGGAAAAAGAAACCGCCCGAGTAAAATCCGGACAGTTTCTTATCACGATCAACGTACCGTATTAAGTTTTGTAAAGATCGTTCCGAGCAAGCCGGAATGATCTTTTTTAAAGGCTTTTTTCCAGTTGGCGTGCCAGAAGATTCAATTGCTGCTCTTCGCAAAGTCGGATATGGTCAGCGGTGTATCGCTGCACTGCGATGTCGTTTAAGGGAATATTAAGTTCGATATCGCATTTGATCACAGCCAGTTCTTTTGATAGGAGGAGCATCTCTTTGTTTTCTTCTATCTTTTTCTTTTGTGCAGGCTTCAATTCATCGATCGCTGACAGCACCCCATCAGTTGAGCCGTATTTTTGAATTAATTGCAGCGCCGTTTTCGGCCCGATGCCTTTTACGCCGGGATAGCCGTCGCTGGCATCCCCCATAAACGCTTTAACATCTGCAAACTGATTCGGTTCAATGCCGTATTCCTCCCTGAAGCGCTCATCTGTATAAACGTCATAAATATGGAAGCCTTTTTTCATGAAAGCGATTTTTACCGAAGGTTTGAGAAGCTGCAGCATATCCTTGTCACCGGTAATAATCGTAAAGTCCACTTCGTCTTGCCACTGCTTCGTGAAAGATCCGACAAAATCATCCGCTTCGATTCCGTTTTCACCAAAATTCTGCCAGCCTAATTGTTGCGAAACTTTTTTGGCCTGTTCAAATTGATGCAGCATATCCTCAGGTGGAGCCGGACGGTTCGCTTTATAGCCTTCGAACAGATCCGTTCGGAATGTATGCGCGCCCATATCCCAGCATACGGCCATATGAGTCGGTTTCATCATCGTTTTGGCAGCGAGCACATGTCTCGTAAACCCCTGCACTCCGTTTGTGGCAAGTCCTTCAGAAGTTCTGAAATACTGGCCGACTGCTGAAGTCGCGAAGAATGAACGGAACAGTAAAGCCATGCCGTCAACCAATAATACGTGCGGTCTTTCCATAATTCTTTCCCCCATTCATTTATTGCCATAATCCATTATACGCTCTTTAACAGAAAAAAACTGCAGTTCCATCGTTAGTCTGTACACTAACGATGAAGCTGCAGCTGAGATTGCAAATTTTAACGTTTGCGTTTTATTGCTTTGTATTCCAGATTTAATGCCTTGTAGAACGAGCCCATCATCAGGAGCATTATAATCGAGAACGGGAATGCCGCTATTATCAATACGGTTTGCAGGGCATCCAGCCCCCCTGTCGACAATAGAATTACAGCAATTGATGACTGGGCAACACCCCATGTCAGTTTGACTGAAGTCTGTGGATGCAGTGAACCATTCGTAGTCTGCATGCCAAGAACAAATGTGGCTGAATCCGCAGACGTAATGAAGAATGTGGTAATCAGCAAAACAGCAACGACTGACAACAGTGTACCTAATGGCAATTGTGTAAATGTGGCAAACAAGCGTTCTTCAGTTAACAGCCCCGTCATATCAAAGCCGGTGTTCTGGACATTGATTGCAGTTGAACCGAAAGCAGAGAACCACAGGAAACTAATAATGGTAGGAAGCATCAACACGCCAAAAAGAAATTGGCGGATTGTCCGTCCCCGCGAAATCCGTGCGATGAAAATACCAACGAACGGAGCCCACGATATCCACCAGGCCCAATAGAAAATTGTCCAGGCATCAACCCAGGCACGATTTTCACCATCAATTGGTGAAGCACGGAAACTCATGCTGACCAGGTTCTGTAAATAAGTTCCTATTGTATCAATAAACATATTGAAAATGAGTAAAGTCGGCCCTAAAATAATGACCATTACCAATATTAAGACGGCAAGCACCATATTGGTGTTCGATAAATACTTGATGCCTTTGCTGAGTCCCGACCAGGCTGAGATCATGAACAAAACCGTCACCACACCAATGATGACGAGTTGCGTCACAAAACTGCCCGCTGTAATTCCATCGAACATATAAGCAAGACCACCGTTGATCTGAATTGCCCCAAAACCAAGTGTGGTTGCTACACCAATGACCGTTGCAAAAACAGCGATTACGTCAACGACCGTTCCCCATGTTCCTTTCATGCGGTCGCCGAATAGCGGTTTCAAGGTTGCCGAAATAAGACCTGGTTCCCCTTTTCGGAATTGCGAGTAAGCAAGAGCCAAAGCGACTACTGCGTAAATTGCCCATGCATGAATACCCCAGTGGAAAAAACTGAAACGCATGGATTCGCGGAATGCTTCCCTTGTACCCGGGTCTGCTGTTGCCGGATCGATTGCGTAATGGGAAAGCGGTTCAGCAGCACCCCAAAATACGAGCCCGATTCCCATACCTGCTGAAAACAGCATGGCAACCCATGTAGCATAAGAAAATTCCGGTTTATCCGTGTCTTTGCCCAATCTTACCTGTCCCATCGGACTGATCAGGAAAAACAGACAAAATAATACCATCACTGAAACGACCAAAAGATAATACCAGCCGAATGAGGTGGTCAAAAATGATTGCATATTTCCTGTTACTGTTGAGAAGTTTTCTGGAGCGAAAGCGCCAAATGCCACTGCCAGAGCAACAAGCACCAGCGAAATCCAGAAAACGTTTGTCACCTTTTTCATAGTATATCCCCCTTAATTTTCACCTGCAGTACGATCGCTAATTCAAAGCTATAACAATCAATGCAGACTTTCAGATTTTATCCACAATTTTTAAGAATACAGAAAATTAAAGATAATGTCAAGCCGGCAAGTCGGATTGACATTAACCTGCTTCATATGTATACGAATAGTCCACTTTATTAATTACCCTAATCGTTTATCAATAAACCAGGGGGAATGCTTCAATTCGAGGGGATAGGCTTTGCTATTTCACTGGTTTATGGGGTTTACTTTCAACTAAGGACTTACGTGGCTTTTAATTTATCATTAAAGAAAGAGAAGCACAGCAATATCGGTTATCCGATGCTGCTGCGCTTTTTAAAAAATCAATAGTCAATCATCCATCCCCATGGATTTTTTATATCCTTTCAAATACTCAATTTCAGACGGACTTCCCATTTCAGGCGAACTCATTGCCCGGTGCCAATGTGGATAAAACGGTGCTGGCCGAGCGACCGACTCAATCCGGTCATGTTCCTCCTGTGTCAGTTGAATATCGAAAGAAGCGATATTTTCTTTCAATTGTTCTTTATTTCGTGCAGCAATAACGATCGGTCCGACATTCGGCCGGTCTCTGACCCAGGAGTAGGCGATTTGCGGTACGGACGCATTGTGGTTTGCCGCAACTTCTTCCAATGCATCAATTACTTGATAGAGGCGTTCCTGATCCTTCACCCATGGCTCAGGCCAACCTCCGCCTTGCCGTGTATCTTCAGGAGCTTCTTTATGACGTCCGATTTTCCCGTTCAACAACCCTTCACCGAGCGGGCTCCAAATCATGGAGCTGACACCAAGTTCAGTGCCTGCTGGCAAAAGTTCATATTCCGCTTCCCGCGCTTCAGGCGTATAGTAGATCTGTTGTGTAATCGGCGGAATAAATCCTGCCTGTTTCGCGAATGTATGGGTCTTCGCAAGTGCCCAGCCGCTATAATTGGAAACACCCCAATGCCGGATTTTTCCGGACTTCACCAAGCTGTCCATCGTTTCCACCGTTTCTTCAACAGGCGTCTGTCCGTCCCAGAGATGCACAAAATACAAATCGAGGTAATTCGTACCGAGACGCTCCAATGACTGGTCAATGCTGCTGAGAATATTATTTCGTGAAGCCCCCTGGCCATTCGGATTCTCACCCAATGGAAAACCTGTTTTCGAAGTCAGCAATACCTCGTCCCGTCGGCCTTTGATTGCCGAACCAAGGACTTTTTCCGCATCACCTTTCGAATAGAGATTCGCTGTATCAAACATATTGATGCCCGCTTCCAAAGCCATGTCCACCATTCTTCGCGCTTCGTCTTCTTTCACATCGCCAGCTGCTTCAAAACCATTTGTTCCGCTGAAAGGAATAGTCCCGAGTATATATTTCGGAACGCGGAGACCTGAGTTGCCAAGATAAATATATTCCATCGAATCCTCCTCAAAAATTCTTTTTGCTAATTGATAACAGTAATAATCTACCCGTCATTTTCATTAGTAAAACAGAACATAACATTTTGGGATTATCAGATTTCGAAAGATTAAACCACCTTGTACCATATCTCCACTTGCCGGCCAGTCTCAATCGTTTTTATTTTTTCCAATTCAATTTCCAGGTCATCCAGATGCTCAAAAAATCTCAGCCCTGTGCCCAGAAGAATCGGCGCAATGGCGATTTGCAGTTCGTCGACCAAACCCGCTTTCAGCGCCTGCTGGCCCGTACTTGCTCCGAGTATCACGACCTCTTCATCCCCTGCCGCCGCTTTTGCCTGCCGCACCGCATTTTCGACTCCATCCGTCACAAATGTGATCGTCAGCTTGTCATTCTCTTTTGGATGCCTGGACGTTGGATGACGAGTCAGTATGAACAGCGGCACCTGAAACTCATAATTATCCGCATAAGCATCCGTGTCTTCGGCCATTTCGAAACTGTTGCGCCCCATGACCACAGCTCCAGTATTGGCCATCGCAGCATTGATTTCTTCATTGGGTTCAAAACTGGCATAAAGTTTATCCAAGCTGCCTTCCCGATCATTGATGAATCCATCGACCGACATTATCATGCCCCAAACCACTTTCGCCATCCCTTTCACTCCTATTTATGGAATTTTTGCACCTGATGAATAAATTCCTTCTATATGTAAGTAGAACTAATAATCCATAGTAGCCGATATTGCGCAAAACAGCTTCGCTTGCCAAAACCCGTGCTCGCGCTGAGCTAACTCGGACTCGTTTCACTTCGCCCGAGTGGATCTCAGCACTTCGCTTGGTCCCCTGGGCGTCTTCGCTGTTTTGCTCCATATCTCTAGAGATTTCTCTAAGCGGTGGTTCGCTCCAAAAGAAGGCGAATGCCAATGGAGAAAAAGACGAGTGCTCTTCTCGGCTTATCTCGGGAGCCAAAGTGTGCCAAACGAAGATTGCACATCCTTTGTGACGTAAGCGTCCAATAGCGAACACATTTAAATAGAAGAAACTTCGTGAGATACTCTTTCCAGAATTGAATTTTGGGAGGAGTTTCTTTGATAAGAAAAGAGAAAGCA
>NZ_JBHTKI010000022.1:0-237205 GCF_042675885.1 Metaplanococcus flavidus
CTGAACAGGCACTTCCGCTTTTCGAGGCTGTGCGGCTGAAAAGATGCCGCTTCGCCAAATCGTCTTATGCCTTTCAGAGCTGAACGGGCGCCGTCGCTTTTCTTTTAGGACTGTGCAAATTCCTTCAATAAATCTTCGGGCATAAAGCCGACAAACCGTTTTACTTCTTCCCCGTTTTTAACGAGCACTAACGTCGGGATGCTCATAATGCCGAATTGCTCTGCCAACTCTGGAGCATCGTTGACAACCACTTTATAAAAATCTACTGAATCAACCTGTTCAGCAACGTTTGAGACCACCGGCCCCAATTGGGCGCAAGGCCCTCAACCATTTGATCCAAAATTCAGGACTGCCGGTCTTTCATTGTTTTCAACAAGATTGGCGTACTCTTCTGTCGTGATTGTTTTAACCATGTGACATCTCCTCCTTTTTTCTTTTCAATTTATTATATACCCGCAATTCCTGACGGCTACGCGTTTCATCCCTTATTCTTCGATAATGCCTTCTTTGATGGCTGCCTGTTTGATGCTTTCGTAATCTTCCGTAGTGGCTTCAGTAAAGCCAGAAGCGCCGAATGCATCCAGGATAACCTGATCTTCTATCGCAAGGAATGCTTCCTGCAATTTTTCAACCGTTTCTTCGTCGATGCTGTCGCGAACTGCCCAAGGGTATTGGAATAATTCTTCCGATTCCCAAATGGTTTTAATCTGCTCTGCATCGATTGCACCTGATTCGACCATCTGGTTATAAATGGCACTGTCGATTGCACCGGCATCAACCTGTTTGTTTTGAACGGTCAATGCAGTGGCGTTATGTGAACTTGTATTGCGCACTGAATTAAATTCATTTTCCTGCTGGGATTCATAAACTCCGCGGTCTTTCAATTCGATGGACGGAATCAATGAACCCGAAGTGGAGTTCGGATCACCGAACGCAAAATCGATCTCTCCTGGATTTTCCAGCAAGTCTTCCAATGAATTCCACGGGTTATCAACGTGTGTAATGATATACGAGCGGTAGAAAGGCTCACCGTCCACCAATGACGTAAGAATTGCCTGGGCGTTGCTGTTTTCGTTCGCGATAACGAATGTCAAGGGCCCAAGATATGCCATATCGATTTTGTCATAATTCATCGCTTCCACCACACCGTTGTAATTCGGATAAACATCCAGTTTCACTTCACGGTCCAGTTCTTCACTCAAATAAGTCTGGAGCTTGTCCATCGCTTCTTCCATTTCCCCTTCTGTCTGGGCAGGAATAACGCCGATCGTAAAGACTTCCTCAGCGCTTTCAGTTGCTTGCTCTGTATTTTCTTCTTCCGCGCTTCCGCAAGCCGCCAACACGATGGCCAAGCTTAGCAAAATTGCCGTAATCCAATATTTCTTCATCTATTGCACCTCAACTTTTATTTATTTCCTCATTTCATTCAAATGAAAATAAGATTGTGCTGTAGTAATTATTCAACAGACGTTCAGGACAATCAAGGAATTAGCCTTGCAATAAATCCAATCGGATTGTGTCCCGCCATTCTTCTGCTCGAAAGGGAAGGCGGGAACTCCCTCTTACAATACCGTTCCAATGCGCTTTCTCTTGCCGGAAGCTCAAAGAGTTGACTTGAATTTCCGGAAACATTATTATAGTAAAATATTCCCGACTAAATTAATAGGAAAAGGATGTTATAAATTTGACCACTACACTAGTTCAACCTGTCAACGATACAAAGGATCCGATTGAAAGAGAAAGCCTTACCTTAAATCCACCTCAAAAAGCCTTGATTGCAGGCGGAGTGATCGTCGGATTTCTTTTACTCGTTTATCTGCTCGCCACCCAGCATGTTTCCCAGTCCCTGCTTCTCGGCATCGGACTTTTGCTTGGCTACACATTATTCCATGCGCGCTTCGGTTTTACATCGGCATTCCGGCGCATGATGTCAGTCGGCAACGGACAAGCGATGCGCTCCCACATGCTGATGCTCGCTGTGGCCGTTACCTTGTTTGCTCCGATCCTGGCTTATGGCACTACATTTTTCGGCGGTCCGCTTGCAGGCTATGTATCGCCGGTCGGTGTCAGCCTCATCGTAGGCGCCTTCATCTTCGGTATCGGCATGCAGCTTGGCGGCGGCTGCGCTTCCGGCACGCTATATGCCCTCGGCGGCGGCCGGTCCGTGATGTTCGTGACACTGATTTTCTTTATCGTCGGCGCAACAGTCGGCGCTTATCATTTACCTTTCTGGACAGAAGAAATGCCTGCCTTTGAACCCTATTCACTTGCCACTTCAACCGGGCTTGGCTACGGCGGCGCATGGCTCCTGTCACTTGCATTATTCGGTTTGATTGCATGGATTACGTTAATCATTGAAAAGAAACGAAAAGCACCAAAAACAGCTCCGCTTCCATCAGCAACCGGCTGGAAACGGATCCTCCGCGGTTCGTGGCCGCTGTTCGCGGCAGCAATCGCATTAGCCTTGTTGAACGCGTTGACATTGATGACGCGGGGCGCGCCTTGGGGCATCACTTCCGCATTCGCCTTGTGGGGTTCCAAAATTGCAGCGGTGTTCGGAGTTGATGTTGCGAGCTGGGGTTATTGGCAGGGCGCCAATGCAGCGTCGCTTCAAGCGTCTATTTTTGCCGATTCAACGACAGTGCTGAATTTTGGTGTAATCCTCGGTGCCTTTCTCGCTTCGGCTGCAGGCGGCCTGTTCAAATTCACACAAGTTACTGCAGGCAATTTCGCCGCTTCGGTTATCGGCGGATTGTTGATGGGTTATGGCGCCCGGCTTGCTTTCGGCTGCAACATCGGCGCTTACTTCGGCGGCATTGCCTCGTTCAGCCTGCACGGGTATATTTGGGGAATCCTTGCACTTGCCGGAACGTTCCTTGCCCTTTACCTCCGGCCACTATTCGGGTTATCAATTCCAAAATCGAATGACTCGGTATGCTGACGGAATTATATAGAAAAAGGATTGAATGTCGAAATACGATGTTCAATCCTTTTTTCATTTCTTATTAGTTGGTATCAAGCAAAAAACCGAAACATAAACCTCCATAATTATCTGTGAATTAACGCTTTCAGCTCTGGAAAAGGACTATAATAGTAATGAATAAATCATTTAAAATATTGCGGCAAGCGGCAGCAGAAAATTACAGGGGGATGAGTGCATGGGAAGATGGAAAACGCATATTGAATTGATTGCCGCCATTTTGTCAGGTATTTTGATCATCATTGCTTATATTCTTGAAACACAGTCCATCGAATTATGGTCAGTAATCACTTATTTGGCGGCTTTTTTTATCGGCGGTTACGCCAAAGCGAAATACGGCATCAGGAAGACGATCGAGAACCGCAAACCTAATGTCGAATTATTGATGGTGCTTGCCGCAATCGGCGCGTCACTCATCGGCTACTGGACAGAAGGTGCAATCCTGATTTTCATCTTCTCCCTCAGCGGCGCACTTGAAACGTATACAATGAATAAAAGCCGCAAGGAAGTTTCAGCATTAATGGAACTCCAGCCGGAAGAAGCTTGGCTGCTTAAGGAGGGCAACACTTCGCGTGTCTCGGTTTCTTCCCTGCAACTGGGCGACACACTCGTCGTGAAACCCGGCGAACGCATTCCGGCAGACGGCAAATTGCTGCTCGGCCACACGGTTGTGGACGAATCCACCATCAGCGGGGAATCTGTCCCAGTATCCAAAGATGCCACAGATGAATTATTTGCATCCACGGTCAACCTGAGCGGCTCCATCACAATGGAAATGACCAAACCGAATTCCGAAACACTGGTACAGAAAATCATTGATCTCGTGCAATCCGCACACAATGAAAAACCGCCTTCCCAACAATTTGTCGAACGTTTTGAAGGGCAGTATGTCAATGTCGCATTGATCGTATTCGCACTCTTATTATTTGTTCCCCATTATCTGTTCGCCTGGAGTTGGGATACTACATTTTATCGTGCGATCCTGTTTCTGGTCGTAGCCTCCCCATGTGCGTTAGTTGCTTCAATTATGCCGGCAACACTCGCAGCCATTTCAAATGGGGCAAAGAGCGGCATTATCTTCAAAGGCGGTGCTCATCTTGGAAATCTAGCTGAAATACGTGCAATCGCCTTCGATAAAACCGGCACAATTACGAGAGGACGACCGGAAGTCACAGATTTTTCATTGCGCGAAGACTTGGACCCTGACGAAATGATGGCCATCATCGCCGGTATTGAAATGCAGTCCAACCATCCGCTTGCCAAAGCGATCACGGAATTTATTCAAAATAAAGGCATTGCACCGTTACAGAACATGCAAGTAACCGATGTGCCCGGCAACGGACTGAAAACTTTCATCCGAGGCGAAGAAATTCGCATCGGCAAGCCGGATTTCGTGGACCTCAGTGATGCGGAAGAGTTTCAGGGCGGCGCCTTGAACCGCTGGGCCAATGAAGGGAAAACGGTGACCTTCGTCCGTGACAGCAAGGGAATTGCAGCAGCTATTTCGCTGAAGGATACCATTCGGGACGATGCGAAAACGACGATTCAAAAACTTCAGAACATGGGCATATATTGCATCATGCTGACGGGCGATAACAAAAAGACCGCCAAAGCGATTGCGGAAGAAAGCGGGATGGATGCGTATATCGGCAGCTGCATGCCGGGAAACAAAGTGGAAGAGCTGAAACGCTTGCTGAAAGAACATGAATATGTCGCGATGATCGGCGATGGCATCAATGACGCACCCGCCCTGGCGATTGCCACGACCGGCATTGCAATGGGCGAAGGCACCGATGTGGCATTGGAAACCGCGGATGTGATTCTGATGAAAAATGATCTTTCCCGCATCGCCTACTCGATCCGCCTGGCGCGAAAAATGCAGGGCATCGCCAAGCAGAATATCGTGTTTTCGATTGGGGTCATCGTAGTGTTACTGATTCTGAATTTTATGCAGTCGATTACCATTCCTTTTGGCGTCATCGGACACGAAGGCAGTACCATTCTCGTGATTCTGAACGGCTTGCGTATGCTGAACCGTAATATATGAATGGTGGAGGGTGAATTTATCATTTGTGAAGCAGAAGCTTTTCCCTGTGCAAATAAATTCAAAGGATACCCTCATGTGGATAATATGAACACAAGAAAAAACCAGTATCGGCTAAACTCTGCCGATACTGGTTTTATTTTTACAGAATATCTGTCCAAATTTTGATGGCTGTACCCAGAATCAGCAGAGCCAGGATCCATTGGAGGTATTTAGTGTTCATCTTCTGTCCAAGTTTGGCACCAAGCGGCGCAGCGATGATACTTGCCACCACCATGACTGCCGCGGGACCGTAAAGGATCTGATCCGTGACAATCTTGCCGAACGTCGCACCGATTGACGAAATGAAAGTGATGGCAAGCGATGTCGCAATGGTCATCCGCGTTGGGATTTTCAAGACGACCAGCATGATCGGCACGAGGATGAAAGCCCCCGCCGCTCCGACGATGCCGGCAGCAATTCCCACGATGAACGCCAGTCCGGCTGCCAGCCATTTATTGAATGTTACCTGATCAAGCGGAATGTCGTCGACTCCTTTTTTCGGAAGGAACATCATGACCACTGCAATGGTCGCCAAAATGGCGTAGACGAAGTTGATGGCCGCTTCCGATAGAAGCGTCGAGCCGTAGCCGCCGATGAAACTCCCGACCAGGATAGCTCCACCCATGTAAGTGATCAAGGTTTTATTCAGATAACCGCTGCCACGGTATGCCCAAACACCGGCGATGGTGGCGAAAAACACCTGGATCGCGCTGATGCCGGATACTTCATGGGCGCTGAACGCCGTATAGCCAAGCATCACCGGAATATACAGCAGCATCGGATATTTGATGATTGAGCCGCCGATTCCGACCATTCCGGAGACGAAGGAACCGATGAAACCGATCAGGAAAATGACGATAATAAAATCAAAACTCATCTTATGTCACCTCTTCCAAAAGCGAAAAGGGCATCACAGCGATACCCTTTTACAACTCTTAGCCTTTCTTGATCCAGAATTTAAGGACGTCGCCCGCTTCTTCAATCTCCATTAGTTCATGGCCGCCTGATTTTGCCCAGGCAGTTATATCAGCTTTTGCACCTTTGTCAGTAGCAAGGATCTCCAGGATTTGTCCGGATTCCATGTCTTTCATTTCTTTTCTTGTTTTCACGATCGGCATTGGGCATGCCAGGCCTTTTGCGTCTAATACTTTATCTGCGTTCATCAAAATCTCTCCTTTTTGTTTGTGTTTTATAAAATTTTCTATTATCCACCGCTTCGGCGCTTAGGACTGCGCTCCCGCAATAAGCCGAGAAGAGCACTCGTCTTATTGCTTTGCTCAGTCCATGTGCGCGCCGGCGCTGAAATAACTCTCAAGAGATATGGAGCAAAAAAGCGCAGACGCCCAGGGGACCAAGCGCAGTACTGAGATCCACTCGGGCGAAGTGAAACGAGACCGAGTTAGCTCAGTGCAAGCCCCCAGGCAAGCAAGCTTTTTTGCGGAATATCGACTACTCTAACCCTTTGATTAACGAACCGCACAACGGTTTGGCCCGATTTCCATTTCGCGCTGGACTTCTTCGTCAGGCGTGATTTTGCCCATATTGGTTTTGCGGATGTCCTCATAAGCATTCGGCTGTGGCGGCAGGTTCTTCGTTACCATGTCGCGGAACTCCTGCTCATCTTCGATATTCAATCCGTGGTTTTCTTTGAAAAGATCGCCAAGTTTTCTCGCGACGCTGCCGTCTTCATTTAACTCCTCCATGATCATGAAGTGAGCCGGCAAAACGATAAGCTCATCAGCAAGTTCTGCATAACGGCTGTAAAGCGATTCACGCAGGTCTCCTACCCAGTCTTCTGCAAGTCCTGCAAGGTCCGGGCGACCGATGGAGTCGATGAACAGGATGTCGCCTGTCATCAAGTACTGATCATCAACGATAAATGATGTGGAGCCGATTGTATGGCCCGGTGAGTATAATGCTTCAATCTCAATTTTTGATTCGCCTAATGCCACTTCAAGGCCACCCACCAGTTCTGTATAATCGAAAACCACTTCTTCCGCGTCAGCCGGCGGCAAGTAATAGGTTGCGCCTGTTGCTTCGGCGATGTTGCGTCCTCCCGAAATGTGGTCTGCGTGCAAGTGTGTATCGAATATATGCTTGATCTCAGCACCCTTTTCCTGCGCGAAATCCAAGAAGATATCAGTCATGCGTGTTGCATCGATAATAGCGGCTTCACCGTCTGAGATTGCCATGTAAGACAGGCAGCCTTTTCCGATGCGGACGAATTGGTATAATTCTCCGCCATTTTTCAAATCGCCGACTTTCACTGGTTCCAGGTGTTCACTCCACGCTTTCATGCCGCCTTCAAGATACGCCGCATCGACGCCTTCTTCATCAAGCATTTCCGCAACCATGACAGAAGATCCTTCTTTCGCGCAAACGACAAGAATGTCTCTGTCTTTCGGAAGTTCTGAAACCACTTCTTCGACACCGTCCAATAAATCAAAATAAGGTGTGTTTATATACTGAATGTTGCCGCCTTCGATTTTCCAGTCGGCGAAAGCATCGCCGTTGCGGACATCAAGGATAAATAACGGCTTGTTTTCAATTACTTTACGTGCTACTTCTTTTGCTGTCATTGCTTTTACAGTCAATTGGAATACCCCCATCTATAAGTTTTTTCGCTAATTTTTTAATTTAGAATGTCAATGTAACGTCTGCGTCTTTAGCGAATTCAAGGAATGTGACCGCTCCGCCAACATCAATGCCATCGACGAAAGCTTCTTTTTCAAGGCCGAATAAATCCATTGTCATTTGGCAGCCGATGAATTTCACGTTAAGTTCCTGCGCCATTTCGACCAATTCCGGAATTGCCGGTACATTTCCTTTTGCGAATCCTTCGGCAATCTGTTCCTTGCCTGCCGGAAGCGGCAATTGGCCATATGCTTCTTTATTGATCAGGTTCAATCCTTCGAATGTGAAGAAGATTGCCACTTCATGATCACTTGCCGCTGCTGCTGTTGCGATATTATATACTTTATAAGCATCAAATAATGTTCCGTTCGATGCGATTATTGCTGTTTTTCCTGCCATTTAAAATTCCTCCAGTTAAATTGCATTTTAATCGTGCTTACGCGTTGTTATTCTTCGTTTCGCCGTCCCATTGGCTCATGCCTTCTACTGCATTTTTCACGCGGCCAAAGCCTTTGTCTGCCAATTGTTTTGCAGCGAAATCACTGCGGTTGCCTGTGCGGCAGATGACGATGACTTCTTTTTCAGCATCCAGTTCCTGTGTGCGGTTTTCCAACTCGCCAAGCGGAATGGAAACTGCGCCTTCGATATGGCCGAATGCATATTCCGCAGGTTCACGGACATCCAATACCAGGACATCGTCGCGTCCAAGCTGTGCCTGCAATTCAGTGTTTGTCACCGTATGTGGAAATTGGGTCTCTTCTTTTTCTTCTGACAGATCTGCTTTGCGCAAATAATGCTTCAGTACATCACCCTCTTCAAATGTTCCAAGGTATTGGTTGCCGCTGCTTTTTGCCCAGGCTTTGATGTCAGCCAAAGACCCTTTATCAGTTGCCTGTACTTCAATAACCTGGCCCGGCTCAAGTTCAGTCATTGCTTTTTTTGTGCGTACGATCGGCATTGGGCATGCAAGCCCTTTTGCATCAAGTAATTTATCTGTTTGAATCATTCAAATTCCTCCTGTTTACCCATAGGGGTATATTGGTTGTTAAAAAAATATAGCTTTATTATTCTGTCTGTCCGTCCCAATCCAGCATACCGCCGTCCATATTGATCACATTGTAGCCACGGCTTTCAAGAATGTTTGTTGCCATGCCGCTGCGACTTCCTGAACGGCACACCATAATGTGTTCTTTCGATTTATCGATATCCGGTAAACGGAACTCGATAAGCCCTAAAGGTATATTTACGGCGCCAGGAATTTTTCCTGCCATTACTTCATCTGTTTCCCGTACATCAATAATTGAAACATCTTTATTGTTTTTCATATATTCCTGTACTTCTTGTGCAGTCATTCGTTTCATTTGTTATTCCTCCTTCAAATTACGGACGGTAGTTACCCATGCCGCCCCGCACGTTGATTACATTTTCAAAACCATTTTTGCTGAGAATTGAAGCTGCTTTGCTGCTTCGCATACCGCTTTGGCAGATTACAATCGTTTCTTTATTCTTATCAAGTTCACCGACGCGTCCAGGCAATTCATTCAATGGAATGTTCTTGAATTCCTTGATGCGGTTTGCCTTGAATTCTCCGGGGGTCCGGACGTCGATGAATTGTTTATCTTTACTCTTCAATTGAGATTTCAAATCGTCAGTGGAAATGGATTTTACGCCTTTTGCCGGTGACATGGCGCGGTAACCGATAAAGACGATTACTGCTCCGATTAAAATGATTAGCCAAGTATCCATGCTGTCCCTCTTTTCCTTCTATTAGATGAATAGATTCACTTGACCATCTTCTGCATCCGCAAGATAAGCGGCTACGCCAGCGTAAGTGACGTCCTCAAGCAATTCTTCCTGTTTCAATCCGAGCAGATCCATCGTCATCGTGCAAGCTACAAGGTTGATCTCCTGTTCCTGCGCCATCTCGATCAATTGCGGCATTGTCATCGCGTTATGCTCTTTTATAACATGTTTGATCATTTTCGGGCCCATGCCGGCCATGTTCATATTGGATAAACCAAGTTTGTCCGCACCGCGCGGCATCATTTTCCCAAACATTTTTTCGAGCATGTTCTTTTTCACTGCCGGCGGATTGTCTTTCCGAAGTGCATTCAATCCCCAGAATGTGTGGAAGATCGTTACTTCATGATCATAGGCTGCTGCGCCGTTCGCAATAATATAGGCCGCCATCGCCTTGTCGTAATCTCCGCTGAATAATATGATGTTCGTTGATTTTTTCTGTTCCAATCAAATTCTCTCCTCTATTTACCCCCTGGGGTATAAAAATTGTTAAATAAAAAAAGTTCACCGACTTGAGCAACAAAGAAATTAAATACCTACAGGGGTATCCTAACATCCAAAATGAAAGTTCGTCAACCCGAAAGTTTGACGAACTTTCTTAACGGCTTTTTACAAGAAGGCTGACTGCGTCTTTTACCAGCTGATCTGTGCTTTCACCATTTTCCAGGCTGTCGCGCACACATTGTTCCAGGTTTTCGCTGACAATCACGCCGATTGCCCGATCCACCGCACTTCTGACAGCAGACAATTGAGTCACCACATCGCGGCAGTCATCATTTTCATCCACCATGCGGATTACACCTTTTAACTGGCCTTCAATTCGCTTTAAGCGGTTCTGGACTTGTTTATCGTATTCCATCTTTTCTTGCCTCCCTGTTAATCTTCTGATTAATACTATAACCCAATTATATACCCCTTAGGGTATAATTTCAAGTAATTGAACTGAGAATTAAAAACGGATAATCCACTGACCTTTGCTCAGTTTATGACTAAACATTTTCGCGGTCAAGGATTATCCTTTTCTTCTATTAAACAGCGCAATTATTCGGGCCGGTCTCCATTTCTTTCGCTTCTTCAAGCGGCGGATGGATTTTGCCCATGTTCGTCTGCCGAATTTCTTCGTAAGCATTAGGCTGATCTTTCAGACCTTCCGTCACCCGTTTGATGAATTTTTCTTCATCATTAATCTTCAGGCCTTCATTGTTCTGATAAAGGACAGACAATTTCTCGGAAACACTGCCGTCTTCATTCAGTTCACTGACGTCCGCATAATGGGCTGGAAGCACAAGCAGATCGTCCGCTAATTTCTTGTAGCGGCTGTAGAGGGTTTCGTACAGGTCATCTGCCCAATCTCCCGCTTTGCCGGCAAGGTCCGGACGTCCGATGGATTCAACAAACAGAATGTCACCCGTCAGCAGATACTTATTGTCGATAACGAAAGTCGTACTGCCAATCGTATGCCCCGGAGAGTATACGGCTTCAATTACCGCACTGCCGACTTGAAGTTTCATCCCGTCGGTAACCGGTTCGAAAGCAAAAACGACTTCTTCCGCATCGTCCGGCGGCAAATAATAGGTGGCATCTGCCGAATCCGCCAGCTTTTTCCCGCCTGAAATATGATCAGCATGCAGATGTGTATCGATGACATGCGTGATTTTCAATCCTTTTTCCCGCGCGAACTGTTCGTAAGTTTCCGTCATTCGGCCGGCATCGACGATTGCGGCTTCTCCGTCGGATTCGATCAAATAAGACAGGCAGCCTTTGCCCAGGCGTACAAATTGATAGAGGGCACCGCCGGCCACTTCGCCGATTTTGACAGGTTCCAGTTGTTCACTCCAGGCAGCCATGCCTCCTTCTATCGAGTACACATTATCGAAACCATTCTCCTGCAGATAAGCGGCTGCTTTTTGTGAGTCGTTCCCTTTTGCGCAAACCGTATACAGCGTCTGGTCTTCCGGCAGCTCTTTCAAGTCGGATGAGTTGGAATCAGTCAACTCTTTGAACGGTATATTGATCAATTGAACACGATCGCCTTCAATTTTCCAGTCTTCCGCGGCATCTTGGCTGCGGACATCCAATACATAAATTGGTTCATTCTCAAAAACTTGATGTGCCACTTTCTTTGGTGATACGGATTTTACTGTCATATACAATTCCTCCTTGCCAATAAATCATTGATTACCGTACGGGGTATATTGCATGTTAAAAAAATAGGGTTTAGACTGTCTTGTCGATGCAGCCGATTAATCTTTCTTCTATATCCACTGCGATTTTTTTGATCGAATCGTTATTGACCATTTGGATTAACTCGCTTGGTTTCGGCATGCCGATTTTAGTAGTGCCTTTTTCTTCATAGACAACAATTTTACATGGAAGGAAATAGCCGACCATTAAATCTTCCGACAGCACTCGGTTCGCTTCCTGCGGGTTGCAGACTTCAAGTATTGTATAAGGCGTACTGAAATCAGTTCCTTTTTCCTGAAGCTTCGCAGTCAAATCGAAATTCCAAAGCACCCCGAATTTCTCGTCTTGCAGGTTCGCTTCCAAATCACGGACCGCTTCGTCCCTGCTCTTGCTTGTTTCTACTGTGTAATCAAACATTTGTATTGCTCCTCTCTTTTAGCTACTCATTCTTTTGACATTTTCCCTCATTAAGCCGGCTAAAACTTCTTTTGTGAAGATAAGTTGTCAATTGACTCGAAATCAGCCTGCCAGCCCTCATATACCTGGAGGGGTATTTATAAATATAGAATATCGCTATTCTGCATTCGATACAACCGTTTCGACTCACAGATTGGTTCACCTCAGGTGAGGAGTTGTATAAAAAATATTCCTGAAGAAGTTTTGCCTTTTTAATTTTCAGGTTACTGACTTCTCTTTCTATGGTTCTTTTAGATCCGATTGCTTCCAATACTACGGAACAAATCGGTTTTATTGTTATCGTGTTTATGATTGATGAAGTTTCATGACCACCATAGGAAATACTTAGGCTTCCATAATTGGAAGCCTTTAAATTTCAAAAATAAAACAGTCCGCCGCTGCACTGTTCCTCAATATTTAACATGTGACCGTCACATTTACTCTTATAACAGAGATTCAAACTTGCTTCTTATTTCACACCCGAACTTTTCAGGAAACTGATCATTTCAGTTTTGAAGCGCTCCGGCTCATCCACATAAATGCCATGGCCGCTGTATTTGAAAGGAACTAAAACAGAATTCGGGATTCCCTTTTCCATTTCTTGGCCAAGCTCGAAATCACAAATTTTGTCTTTCTCCCCGTGGAATATCGCAGTTGGCACCGTAATGCCCGGCAACTCATCCCGCAGGTCCTCATCCCGCAAGGCTTTCGCAGAATTGATGGTGGAATGCAGGGCTGCTTCAAGCGCTACCATGCGGAACCAGAGCTGGAATTCAGGCGACTTTTTCTTTTCAAAGAATATATCCGTGAATTTAGATAAGAAAAGCGGCCGGTCCCTTTTGAGTTGATCAATGATAAGGTCCATCTCTTTCGGCGGCATATTGTGTTTAAAGTCTTCGCGTCGAGTAAACACTGGCGCCGCTGCCGACATCAATAATAATTTATCGATATTTTCCTGCCCGAACTTTGTTATATACCGGATGGCAATCGGGCCGCCCATTGAAAATCCGGCCAACACAAAATTTTGGAGATTCAGATGATCGACCACTGCTTTGATGTCTCTCGCCGCCATATCATAATCATAAGAGGACCAGGGTCTATCTGATTTCCCGTAGCCACGCTGATCGATTCCGATAAAACGGAAGCCATTCTCAGCAAGCTCACTGACCTCTCCTTCAAAAGTTTTATGGTTCAGTGGCCAGCCATGAACAAATACAAACGGTTGCCCTGCCCCTATATCTTCTACAAACAGCTTTACTCCATCTTCCACTTCAATATAATGCCCCAAGCTTTCTTCCTCCTTTTACTTTTCACACTTATCTCCTTCCATTTCCTTTAGTTAGAAACTGCAAACACCCTTGAATTCTCCCTGGCTGCTAAGGTAAACAATCCACTCGTTTATAACCATCTTCCTTATTCCTCCAGTGCGTGTTTAACCGCCTGCACGGCGTGAATCTGCGCCGTATCAAATAACGGCACATCCGCGTCTTCCAGCTTGATCAGCAAGCCGATTTCTGTGCAGCCGAGGATGATTCCCTCTGCACCTCCTGCCACCAGGTCATGGATCGCCTGCTGGAAATATTCTTTCGATGCCTGCCGAAGCTCACCGGCCACCAGTTCCTCAAAGATGATGCGGTTAATCTCATCGCGCTGTTGTCTCTCCGGCACTACAACTTCGATGCCATGCGACTCGATGTGGGAACTGTAAAAATCCTGCTCCATCGTATAGCGTGTGCCGAGCAGACCGACCTTTGTGAGATTTTGGGCCTTTATCGCCCCGGCCGTCGAATCGGCGATATGAAGAACTGGAATCGAAATCTCTTCTTCAATGCGCGAGACGACTTTATGCATTGTATTCGTGCAAATGACGATAAAATCCGCGCCAGCCTGCTGAAGTTTCAACGCCACTTCACCAAGCATCTCCCCTGCCCGCTGCCAGTCGCCTGCGGATTGCAGCCGCTCGATTTCCGCAAAATCCACACTGTACAGGAGGCATTCCGCTGAATGCAGGCCGCCGAGATGCGCATTCACTTCCTTATTAATGGTCCGGTAATATTCCAGCGACGATTCCCAGCTCATGCCGCCGATCAGGCCGATTGTTTTCATAGAGATTCCTCCTCCAGTTGTTTGGTTTTGCCTGCTTCTATAGTTTTCTATTATCAGCAGGCATCTCCTTTAAAAATTTACTGCTGTCCATAAAAAAACCGGCTGCACCCGGCAGCCGGTCGTTAATATGATTTAGATCTCACCGCTCAGAACCACTTGTCCCTGCGGCGATTCGTTGCCGGGTTGCGGTTCCAATGTGATTGCGATGGTATCCCATTCTTCGGTGTTGTTGTCGATATTGAAATAGGTGGCGCCTTCACCGTCGGCATTAGCCGTAAATGCGCCGGCTGGTATCGGATTGTCGCCATCGATCAGCCAGACCTGGTAAACCTGCTCGCCCTCAAGCGCTGCGAGTTGCTCACCCTGGACCACCAAGTTCAATGCGCCGTCCTCTTCCTCGATCAATGCAGCTGTTCCGCCGCCGCTGAAATCTTCGCTCGGCTGCAGATCAATCGACTGGAACACCGTTTGCGGCTCGGTCGGTTCAACCGGCTCGGCGGGCTCCGCCTGCTCCTGCTGCAATTGCATGAATGCAAAGGCATTGCCGAGCAGCGAGACGAGCAGCACCGCAGCGATTACCGGTGTCCACCAAATACGTTTCTTGCCGCGGTCCGGCAGAGGCACCACTTTCTCTGCTTCAACGCCATCATCCCGTGTACGGCTTTCCGACTCGGCGTGCGATGAGCTTGAAGCTTTGCTGCCTGCCGAAGATGATGCCGCGGCAGACGACGCTGATGATGCGGATGAGCTGTCTGTCGCGCTGTCTTCTGCGAAAACATTCGACAGGATCCGTGATTTCATTCCCGCAGGTGGTTCTGCCGGGTCTGAAAGATAAGGGAGCTGTCCGGTTGCGTCTACGATTTCGCGGCATTCGTCGCAAGTCTTCAGATGTTCTTCGAATTCGCGTGTTTGTTCTTCAGATAATGTGCCGTTCAAATAGTCGACCAATTGATCACATAATTCGTTATTCATCGGTAGCCCCCCTTTCCTGCATCCCATGCAGCGTTTTTTTCAGTTTGCCGAGTGCCAGCCGGATCCTGCTTTTGACGGTTCCGAGCGGCATGCCGCATATCTCGGCAATTTTTTCATGCGTATGTCCTTTGAAATAAAATAATTGGATCATCTCCTGCTGTTCGGTGGATAATTGCGAAACGGCAGCCTGGATATGCTCTTTCTCTTCCTGCCATTCGGCCGTCTGCTCAACGCTCGAGTCCTTGCTCGGCATTTCGGCAACTTCATCGAGCGGCACGGTCGCCGCTTTACGCTTGCGTATTAAATCGATCGCGGAATTCTGTGCCATGCGGAACAGCCAGGAAGTGAATTTCCCTTTGCTGTCGTCGTATTCGCCGATTCCCCGCCAGATTTTGATGAATACTTCCTGGAGGGCCTCTTCCGCCAGATCGCGGTCCTGGGTCATTTTATAGAGAAACGAGAATAGAATCTTTTCGTACCGGTCATACAAGTCTTCAAGCGCATCTTTATCTTTTTCTTTGATGCGTGAGTAAAGCAGCGTATCGGAACTTTTCTCCATCGATGTTCTCCTTTTATGCATGTGTCATAACATTAGCTTACTATAACCGGACTGATTGGAGAAAGTCTGTGCCGGTTTTATTTTTGTAAGCTCATGTATTCAACGTGCAAAAGGCCGTTTTAGATCAGTCTGGCAATAAATTCTGTGTTGTTTTCTTATATAAAAGATATTCCGCATATAAACGATATTCCGCAAAAAAGCTTCGCTTTCCGGGGGGCTCGCGTCGAGCTAACTCGGGACTTCGTCCGAGTGGATCTCGACACTTCGCTTGGTCCCCCAGGAGTCTGCGCTTTTTTGCTCCATATCTTAGACAACTCTTAACCTGCTGCATTTGGGTATAGAGAAAATAAATTGAAGTTTGTCACTAAAAAACTGATCTAAATATCAACTCGCTCCGTTATACGTGTAGAAACAAAAAAACAAAGGAGTGTTGACGATGAAATTCGGAAAAATATTAGCACCGATATTAGGGGCAACGCTGCTGGTTCCTTCAATGGGAATGGCAGTGAGTGCAGAGGAAACGTCTCCGGTAGAAACGAGCGGCGTTGAATTGCGGTCGACTTTGGATTCGTTATTGTCGGAGCATTACGCGCTGGCAGTGGATTCGATGATGAAGATTTACGATGGTGACGCAGCAGCCGAAGCGGCAATGGCGGCACTTGATGCCAATGCGGCGGATATGGAGCCGGTAATCGCATCGGTATATGGCGAGGAAGGCGGAGCAGCTTTCACAGATATTTTCGATAAACATAATACCGGAACTGATGATTATGCGATGGCTGTGAAGGACGGCGACGAAGAAGCTCAAGAGGAAGCTCTGGTGGAGATCCAGTCTTTCGTCGATGAAATGGGTGCATTCCTTGGAACCGCCACAGAAGGCAAGCTGCCGGAAGACGGCGCAACTGAGGCACTTCGCGCACATGAAGATTTCGTACAGAATACATTCGATTTATATGCAGATGGTGACTATGAAGCTTCTTACACTTCTTACCTTGAAGGCTTCAAGCAGATTTTCGGAGCAGGCAGTGCCATCAGTGGCGCAATTGCGGCCCAGTTCCCGGATCAATTTACGGATCCGAACACAGCAGCCGGTGATTTCCGTTCGACCGTCAGCCGCATTGCTGCAGAGCATTTTGCTCTAGCGCAACTCAGCATGGCAAAAGGCTATAACGGTGCGGCAGACTTTGATTTTGCCGACTGGGCACAGGATCAGAATACGGAAGAATTCAGTGCAGCTATCGCTTCATTCTATGGTGACGAAGCTGCAACTCAATTTGCAACTCTATGGAACAACGAGCATATTTCAGTACAAAGTGATTTGGCAACTGCGCAAGCAGGCGGCGATGAAGAACAGATTCAACAGGCACAATCAGCTCTAATTGAAACATTCGCCACTGAACTTGGCACTTTCCTGAGCACTGCAACAGAAGACCGCTTGCCACAGGAAGAAACAATTGCTAATGTTGCAGCACACGAACAATCAGTAGTCGACACGTTCAGCCAGTATGCAGCAGGCGATTTCGAAGCATCTTATAACACGTACCGTGAAGGATACACAATTGTATTCGCCATTGGTAAAGGCTTGAGCGGCGCTATCGTCGATCAATTCCCGGAAAACTTTGAAACAGCTGTCCCGGACAAGATGCCAGCTACTGGCCTTGGCGGTTCAGCTAACCAAATGAATACAATGATGATTTGGGTTGCATTGAGCACATTGATTCTACTGGCAGCAGGAACTATGACGATGCGTCAGAGAAAACAACAATAAACGATAAAACAGGAAGGAGTTTGAGCGATGAGACAATTTTGGACTATGGCTACAGCAGTGATTCTTTGTGCAGTGCTGTTTGTCATCCTGAAGCCAATGGCAGAAGAACCCACATTTGAAGAAGACATCGCTCAGCTCGACCTTCCTGCAGCTGTCGAAGAAACGCCGGCGGAGCAATTGGCGTCGGAAGAAGATATCGATAAGATTGCCGAATTCCCGATTATGCCTGCACAGCGCGAAAAACTGCAGGAGTTGCAGAAACAGCGCCAACAGAGCATCCAGGGCATGGAACCGTCACGAATTGCCATCCCGTCCATCGGGGTCGATGCCGCGATTGAAGCGACCGGCATTCTCGACAACGGTGAAATGGGCGTTCCTGAAGACATCGATCAGGTGGGCTGGTTTGAACCCGGCTTCCAAGTCGGCGCGAAAGGCCATGCGGTTCTCGCAGGGCATGTCGACGGCCTGGCCGGACCGGCTATTTTCTATCACTTGAGTAAAGTCGAAGCCGGCGAAAAAGTCATCCTTACGGACAAAGATGGCCGCGAAATGGTTTATGAAATCCGTAAAATGGCCAGCTATCCGACGGCTGAGGCACCGATTGAAGAAATCTTTGGACCTTCGGACAGCCGGATGATCAACTTGATCACGTGCACCGGAACCTTCAACCGCAATATCGGTTCCCACGAAGAACGCCTGGTCGTAACAGCTGAATTAATTTCCGATTCGAGCGTCCAGGACAAACAGCCGGAAGCGCCGACGGAAGTCGTTGCGACTTCGTTCAATCTATCGTGGCACGCTGTGCGCGATGAGGCCATCATCGGCTACCGTGTCTACGAGGAAGATATCGACAGCGGTGAACTGAAGAAAATCGCAACCGTTTCCCTGTTCGACCGCAAAAAGGTCAAAATCGAAGCGGATGACACCAAACGCTATTACGTTTCTTCGGTCGATGTTGATTTGAATGAGTCGGAGAAGACGGCGGCTGAATGATAAAAGCCCAATAAAAAAGCCGGCACTGGGGAAAGCGGTATTTCTCCCTTGTGTCGGCTTTTATTTGGTTATAGGCCTTTTGCTATTGAACAGTGTCATCACAAGTTCTGAAAAATGGTATATAATTTCGTACCTTTTATTTCTCACAAACCGCAATGCCGATCGGATAATGGATGCCGTTTCTTGAAGGTTCAATCAGTACGCCTCTTTGATAGTAAAACCTTTTCAAGGAATACTGATCAAATAATTCATGGAATTCGTCCCAGCTCAATTGGTGCACATGAAAAGGCGTGCTGCTGGGTTTTCCGCGCCCATGCCCGAAAGGCGTTGAAAGAATCAGTTTTCCTCCCGGATTCAGCATCTGATACAGCGAGTTCAAAAACCTTTTTTCATCCGGCAGATGTTCAATTGTTTCAAACGAGATGATCGAATCGAACATGCCCAGTTTTTGTGGCAGCAGAGGGTCACATGCATCTTCCTGGAGATATGTCACTTTTGGATGATAATACCGGTGCTTGGCATAGCGGATGGTTTCACCGTCCGAGTCGACCGCGATCACTCCTTCCAATTCCTCATGTTTCGCTTTTGCAACGAGCTGCGCACCGTACCCCACACCACCCGCCAGATCCAGCACCCTGCCATTTGCATAATCGATCGCAAATTGATAACGGGCTATATGTTCGAGCAGCAACCCGTTCATCGGATTCATCATTTCTGGAATCACTCTTTCCCCAGTATAAGTCAACAATCGAATTCCCCTTTCTTCCGTCTTATTCAATTTTCATTTCCAGGCATTCTGAGACCGGCCAACTTTGTATAAATGCAGAAAAACTATTGAGTTCTTTTATAAGGAATTAAGAATTCACTATTGTGTGCGGGGAAAGACGTCTTCATTGTTCAGGTCTTTGCACAGTGGGGGACCTTGGAGCTAAACGGAGGCTGGATATAGCCCAACTATAACTTAACCACACTTACTATTCTATTCGCAGGCGCTTCCTGCGGCCGCGGTGAATAACCCCCTGTGCTAAATTTCACATAGAAAAACTGCACCACAACAGTGGTGCAGTTCAATCCGGCAATTTTTTATATACTCAATCAAATAAAGAAAGCATGGAGGAAGCTGGTCCAATTTCTCATTGTGGGATACCAGCTTAAGTTGTCTGTTGAACAGCCGCAGGCAGCATATCCGTAAGGTTCATCAATTCTTCAAAATCACCCGGCGCAACCGGTTTGGAGAACAGATAGCCCTGGCCGATTGTGCAGCCGTGTTCGAGCAGCAGATGCAGCTGGTTTTCATATTCGATTCCCTCAGCCACTATTGTCAGGTTCAGGTTCAGTCCCAAGTCAATAATGGTTTTCACCATCGGATTCATCGTATCAGAATCCAGTGAGTCAACAAAGGACTTATCGATTTTTAATGTATCAATGGGCAATTGCTGGAGCACATGCAACGAGGAATAGCCGGTGCCGAAATCATCGATGGATATTTTTATCCCCAACTCCCGCAGGCTGTTCAGGATTTTCCGGCTTTCTTTGATGTTTTGCATGATGCTTTCGGTGATTTCCAATTCCAGGTATTGCGTGTCCAAAGCAGTTTCAGCCAAAATCTTCTGAACCGATTCCACAAACTTATTATGCTTGAACTGCAATACCGAAACATTGACCGATACAGTTAATGGAGGGTAACCCTTTTCCTGCCACTGCTTGTTTTGACGGCATGCTTCCCGCAGTACCCATTCTCCGATTGAAACGATTTGGCCCGTCTCTTCAGCAACCGGTATGAATTCGACCGGCGACACCCAGCCCAGTTCCGGATGCTGCCAGCGCAACAGGGCTTCCATTCCGATGATTGTATTGTCTCGAAGGTCCACTTTTGGCTGGTAATGAAGTTGAAGCTGATTTTTCTGTATCGCTTTTTTCAATTCGATTTCAATGGTCATTTTGCGGACTTTTTCCTGGCTCAGATCCGCATTGAAAAAGCTGTAGCCATTTTTCCCATTTTCTTTCGACAGGTACATCGCAGCATCTGCATTTTTCATTAAATCCTCCGCTGTACTGCCGTGTTCAGGGAATTTACTGATGCCGATACTAGGTGTAACATCCACTTCGTATTCATCAACTTGGAGTGATTCGCAGAAAAGCGCCAGTAATTTATTGGCTGTGACTATACATTTTTCATCGTTGGCATCAATGATGACAATGATGAACTCATCGCCGCCCAGACGGAACAGCAGCATATTTTCTTCGATGATCGATTCCAGCCGTTCGGCGGTTTTAATGAGCACCAAGTCTCCGATATGATGTCCGAGTGTATCATTTATCACTTTAAATTGATCCAGGTCAATCAACAAGAGAGCCGTCTGTTTGTAGGTGTCCTGGTTCAGGATGCATTCAATTTCTTCCACAAAGCTCCCCCTGTTGCGCAAATTCGTAAGCGGGTCGTGATAAGCCAAATACCTGTATTGCTGCATCAATTCCCGATTTTTCCGAAGAATGTGCAGCTGCCGGCCAAGCACCAGAAAAAACGTCAGCAATAATCCGGTGCTGAGGGCGTTGAAATTATATTGATAGCTGTGGCCAACCAGTACCAGCAGAACCAGAATGCTCATGTATGGAAAAGATCCTTCTTTCCCTCTGACAGGATTATTCAACATCCAGGAATCGACACTTTGCTTCATTTTGCCGAAATAGCCTGTAAATCCGAGGAACAACGTAGACAGCAGCCATAGCAAGTCGATAAGACTGCCTGGCTGATAAGTGCCCTTAAATGCTGCATATGTAAACAGAGAATCGGCTGTAATCTGAAGCATAAATCCGGCCACCAGCAATAGCATAATATCCTGCTTTTTACTTTTTAATATCTGGTAATACAAAATCGTCACAACAAATAGAATCGTCAGGTCCGCGACGGGGTATCCTACTGCTGTCAAAACAGCTATCCAGGAATTACCCGACAGAGTCATAATCGGATTTATCAAATAGTGAAAACTGACGGCTGCGACTGTAATCATAAAGACAGTGATATTGAAAATGTAAGACTGCCCGGAAGATTCATTGCTCAGATCACGGGCTTTGGTGATCAATGCTGCCAGGTAAAAGAGATAGGCAATCATCCATACCAGATACGAATACTCCGACGAATCCACCGCTCCTTCAAGAAGCTGGCTGTAAAGCCACATCCAATTGGAACCTATATAGAAAGAAAGGCCGATAAGCAGAAGCAGCCAAAAGTTCTTCTGCCTGCGCTGCGCATTGCGATAAGCCTGGAACAGCCAGAAGATGCCGGCCATTCCGACAAGTATTTGAAGCACATTGGTACCAATGGAAACCAGCAAAGGATTTCCTTCAAAATAAATGGTCCAGCCGAAAAATAGACTGATCACCGATAAAATGAGCGAAATAGGAAAAATATTATTTTTAAACACGGCTGTTCCCCCTCGATGTCTGAACTTATGTATATCTCCCAGTCCCGTGCATTTGCCGATACCATTTCAAAGCGGAAGATTTCGATCGTGATAATAAATAAAAATACGCAACTGACCACTAATCTATTCAAATTAATGATTTCGATTCCCAAGGTCATAAGCATTACTTATTTACTATACCCTCCCGGAGTATATTATAACCGTTAATATAACAAAAAAATAGTCCTTTTATCATAATTCCATTATCAGGAAAAAATACAAAACACCTACAATCATCAATGACAAAAAAACACCGAAAATGACGTATCGGCAGCAAAATACTTTCGAATTGAGCTGTTGACGGCGATGGAGATGCCGATTTCTCTGAACCTCCCCTCCCCAAGGTGATAAAAGGACAAGAACCGGACAACGGAGAAATTCTCCGATTCGTCCGGTTTTCACTTTATGCAGACTTGTTAGCTCCTCTTCAAGACGGGGTATAACAAAAGTAATGAGGTGACAATATGATCTTTCTACTCGTCTGGCTGCTGTTGATTGGCTATGCCGTTTATCTGGCACCCGGCAGCGGCGCCAATAACCCGGTTTTCCCGGAACTGCTTAATGGAAACATTGGTGACATCGATCCGCTCGTCTTAGCCGTGTTCAATTCACTCGGCATCTTTCCGCTCGTCTTCCTGACCCTCCTGCTCCTGAACGACCGGATGCGCTGGCCGGCGTGGCCGTTCGCGCTCCTGTCTTTCGGCATCGGGGCTTTTTCGCTATTGCTTTATTTTGCATTCGGCATTCGAAAACCCGAAAAGAAACTGCGCACGCCGCGCTGGCTCGTCCGTTTCCTGCGCTCGCGCTTCTGGCTGATCGTCCTCATCATCATGTGGGCCGGAAATTGGCTGACGCTGCTGCAGGGATTCTCCTTTGCCGACTATGTCGATTATTTCTTCGCCTCCAGCCTGGTGTCGGTCATGAGCGTCGACTGGCTGGTGCTGTATGGCCTGTCGATCTACACCGTCCACCGGTTTTATCCGGGTGCGCGGTACAAGGGGCTGGCGTGGATTCCGATTATTGGGCCGGTGCTGGTATTGTTGGTGAATAGACCGTTGCTTAAGCATCAGAAATAAAGATTCATGCAATAAAATTTCCAGGCTTTGAAAAAGGAGTTCTCCAAGATGCTCCCCCATATGTCGGACACTGCTTACATCAAAGTGTTAAATTATCATACTTGGACCAATTCCGAGCGATCCCTCCTTTTTTCGGCACGAAATACAAATTAACATCAAAATTATTAAAAAATTACAAAAATACGTTTAAACTTCCACCTCCTAAGGAAAGGGGTTAATGTAACTACTTTTAAGGAGGTTTTATTTTTGTTGAAAAAATCAGTAGCCGCAGTCATTGTTTTAGTAATGCTGACAGGGTTGCAAATGCCGGTATTCGCGGACAACCACGGAGAGCCGCCTGTCAGGGAACTCGAACAGCAGTTCAGGGATTTGATCTACAATCTTGAAACGGCGCAGGATTATGAAGTGGTGGAATATGACTCCATGGCAAGACTGGAAGAAGAATTCAGAAGCATTATGGTTTGGCCACTGGCAGATCATTATTTAGAGACCTATTTTGAAGAACGGGATGGCACAGCCTATATAATACCAATGGACGGTCCTGTTCAATTGAATCTTGATGAGGATTATACACTCGAAAAAGTCGACGACAATACTTATGAACTGACACAGCAAGGGGAAAGCGCGTTAAGAGGAGAGTATACCCTGACCATCACTTACAGCTACGAAGCCGGCAAATGGGTATTCGGTGACCGGATGGATCATGTATCTTCTTCTGAAAACGGCGGAGAACTTCCTGACACTGCCACTTCCCTGCCAAGCATGATGGCTTTGGGCGGCATTGTCATGGGATTAGGTGCCCTTCTGCTGTTCTTCCGCAGAAAATCTCTTGTATAAAATTAAGGACGGGTGCACATGAAGAAACTAGGCATTTTCTTATTGCTCACGGGTTTCATGATAATCGTTTGGAACGGTTATTCCTTGTGGCAACAGACACAGGCAGTCACCACCAATCCAGTTGAAATCCAGGAGCGATTTGAAAATTGGGACAGAACGGCATACCAGCAACAGCTTGAGATTCCAATTGCCAATAAAAACGTGGAAGAAAAACCCCCTTCTCCGGCGTACAGTGCCGGGGAGAATGTGGGAACCTTGAATATCCCCCGCATCGGAACTCAATACGAGGTTTACTGGGGAACTGATGAAGATACTTTAACGCAAGGCGTAGGCATGTATGACAGCCAATGGACAGTTACGCCCGATAATGTCGGGCATGTGGTTCTGGCGGGCCATCGTGATACGGTGTTCAGACAATTGGGCGATTTAAAAGAAGGTGATCATCTTTACGTCAATTACGGGGAAAAGACGTATGATTACCAAATCCGAAAAATCTGGATAACCGACGCGGAAGATCGTACCGTCATTGTCAGTAAAAGTAAGCCCACACTCACGCTGAGCACCTGTTACCCATTCGATTTTATCGGGTCTGCTCCCGATCGCTATATTGTCCAGGCAGAGTTGGTTTCTGTAGATTAAAAAGAATAGCGACTGAGACATCTTCCATCCAGCCCATGCAAAGGCAGGATATAAAGGGAGGTGTCTTTTCCTTTCTCGAATTTCCTCTTTCTCCGTCTGCATAACTCTCTATAATTGTTTAACCGGAAAATTTGAGGCGTTGTCAAAAATACTTTTTCCGAAAAAAAAGGAATGCACAAAGACTCTGTGCACTCTTTTTTGCCACTTCAGCTTTTCTCTCTTACTACCCCTTCAAACGCATTGCGGTAAATAGCATGAATATCTTCCCGCTCGAGCTGCATCGGGCTTCTTGCAAGAATGCGCTGCTGTTTGAGCGCATCCTCCGTAAGGTTGCCAAGTGCCGCCTCGGTAATACCGAAACCCTGGAGTGACAAAGGGATGCCGACATCGGCGACCATACGCTTAAGCTCTTCAATACATTTCAACGAATCACCTTCATCATGTTGTGCTGATAAGGTATAACCCATCGCTTCGTAAATGTCTTGCATCCGCTTCTCACAACTTGAACGAATATAGCCCATCACGTAAGGCAAAAGTACAGCGTTGGATTCACCATGAGCGATATGGAACTGTCCGCCAAGCGGATAAGCCAGTGCATGAACTCCGGCTACTCCCGCATTAAAGAAAGCGAGTCCCGCCAGATAACTGCCATAACTCATATCAGAACGTGCTTCTTTATTGCTGCCATCCGAAACAGCCGTTCGAATTGAACCACTGATCAACCGGATCGCCTGAAGCGCCAGACCGTCCGTAACGGGATTGGCATTAACAGAAATATAAGCTTCGACTGCATGTGTCAATGCATCAATTCCGGTAGCGGCCGTGACTTTAGGCGGCAGTGAAACAGTGAGTGCCGGATCAACGATTGCAGCATCAGGCAATAAATAATCGTGCGTCACTACATCTTTCGATGTCTCCAAGGAAAGAACCGCTATATTGGTCACTTCCGATCCCGTTCCGGAAGTCGTCGGAATCAATATTTTCGGCAGTCCTTTATGTGTCAGGGACCGTTTGCCCGTCAAATTCAAATAATCCGCCACATCTCCATCATGAGTCGCCAATACGCCTGCAAGTTTCGCCAAGTCCAGTGCGCTTCCACCGCCTAACCCAATGACCAGGTCGAATTCCCGCTCCCTCGTATGGCGCACCAGTTTTTCGGCAACTTCAAGCGGTGGCTCCGGCACTACTTCGGTATAAATTTCAGTTTGAATTCCAACTGCTTCCAACGGGTTCACAACCTGATCCACAATCCCCAGTTTTTCCAATAAAGAATCTGTCACGATCAAAATATTTTTTGCATCAAACCGTTTTACTTCATCCAATAGATGATCAAGCGCTCCCCAGCCTGTATAGTTAAGGGGCGTAAAAGTTATTTTAAAGGACATTCTTCCAGCTCCTTTGATCTATTACTGCAGGGAAAAAACCAAAGTTCCACTCAACACTCTTTTCGCTTCCTGATTCACAGCTTCAACTTCAAAAGTCTGCTTTCCATCTTCCTTTTCATTCAAAACGGCTTTCAAAGAAATGATATCTCCCAGAAAAACCATTCCCTTAAACCGGATCGAATAGGTCTGGATGAATCCCTCATCTAAAAAAGGCGTGAAGAGTTTCGCCAAATTCCCCATCGTCCACATGCCATGCGCTATAATCCCCGGGAGCCCGGCATTTTCGGCATCGGAATCGATTGTATGTATTGGGTTGAAATCACCGGAAGCGCCAGCGTATTTAATCAGGTCTAACCGTGACACGGGCTCTAATTGGATCGTGGGCAATGCGTCTCCGATTTCCAGTTCATTTATCCGGCTCATGCTTCCATCTCCTTCCGGGCAGCGTCATTTATAATCACAATTCGCTCTTCTGAAAAGAGCAGCTGCCGGGAAGCATCTTCTCCGTAACGAATCAGCACGAGAAAACCCATTCTTCCGAAATTGCCGGTTTTCTCGTAATAATCCTTCACTTCCAACCAGCAAAAAACTTCTTCATCCACAAACAGCGGACGCGTGTACTGGTAAATTTGCTCTCCGTGGATCAATCCTTTACCAGGCAGCTTGAGTCCCGGAATAGAACCGCTGTCGAAAGTAACCGGAAATGTGGGCGGCGCAAGGTTTCTGCCGTAACGGGACCGTTTTCCAGCCTCTTCATCGGTGAAGAGTGGCGAAGAATCCTTTAACGCTTCCGCAAATTTTTTTACCGCGCCTCTTTCAATTACATTTTTCACCTTTTCTGATTTCCTGCCAATCATCGCTTCCAACATGCGCAAACTCTCCTCCTCAATCTTTCGGTCCTCCCGCGACATACAAAACCTGGCCAGAAACAAAGGATGAGCGTTCATCTGCGAAAAACGCCACTGCATTCGCAATGTCTTCCGGTTTGCCGCTTCTTCCTGCTGGAATTGTCGCCACTGTTCCTTTGATGAAATCTTCAAATGACACACCCATCCGTTCAGCGGTAGCTTTTGTCATATCCGTTTCGATAAAACCGGGTGCCACCGAATTGGCCGTCACTCCAAACTTGCCCAATTCGATCGCGAGCGTTTTCGTGAATCCCTGGAGTCCCGCTTTTGCCGTTGCGTAGTTTGCCTGTCCTCTGTTGCCAAGCGCTGACGTGGAAGAGATGTTGATGATTCTTCCATATTTGTTTTCGATCATATACTTCTGAGCGGCGCGCGTGGCAAAAAATGCGCCTTTCAAATGGACATCCATTACCGTCATCCAGTCTTCATCCGTCATCTTAAACAGCATATTGTCCCGTATGACTCCAGCATTATTCACCAGAATATCGATGGAGCCAAAGCGGTTGTTCACTTCCTCCATAGCCGCTTCAATCTGATCCCTTTCCGTAACACTCGCCACTTTCGCATATACCGAATAACCTTTTCCTTCCAGCTCATTTTTCGCCGAATGGAGCGCTTCTTCATTAATATCGATAATCGCCACATTGGCCCCTTCACTCGCAAAGCGTTCGGCAATTTGTCTGCCAATCCCTCTGCTGCCTCCAGTCACCAAAGCGGTTCTCCCTTCGAAAATCCCCATCCTTCTTATTCCCCTTTCAACTTTTATGTATTTTTGTATGAAACCATCCCGCTTCATTCCTCTGAAGTTTCGCCCTGCACCATATGCTTGCCAAGTTCCTCTCGGATCGAATCCGGAATCCGCTCAGCCTTTTGCGCCTGAAGATTGAAATTCACATAAGTGACCTTGCCCTCCACACACAACACATCCCCTTGCCAAATCTCCTCATACAGCTCCAGGCTCGAATTGCCGATGCGGCTGACCGAGGTTTTGACCAGCACATCCTGACCGAAATGTATTTGTTTTTTATACGTTACATTCATATTCAAAATGATCATTTTCCAGTTTTCGAATGAATGATCCGGTGTAAACAATTTAAAGATTTCATGCCGCCCCGCTTCAAACCAGACAGGAATCGTCGTGTTATTAATATGGCCCACGCCGTCCGTTTCGGACACACGCGGCTCAATGGTGGTTTCGTACATGGTGAACCTCCCGATTCTATAAATACCCAGCAAATCCAAAACGATTGTTTTAACTTTTCTGACAATTAATTACTTTTTCAATATACAGGAACCCCAATTGCCAGTCAATTGAGCGAGTCCGGGAGCACTCATCAGTTGGAGCCCATAAAAAAAGACTGCCCCAAAAGGCAGTCCTAACTAATCAATCAACGTCACCGCCACAATCTCATCCAGCATCAGCCGCTCCATTCCAAACGGGCTTTCGTAAACAAGTTCGCGGTGCGACACATCGATGCGCTCGATGATGCCTCTGTGTTTGAACAGCTGCTTGTCCCGCCAAGTCTCGATCAGCACTTCACATTTGCGCTTCAACGCGATATCGAGTTCCTCCTGGATCAGCTGAAGATCGAACTCGTCGAGGTCCGGCCGCTTCACTTGTTCATCCTCTTTGTACCATTCGCGCAGCATCTGGATATGTTCCGGCAGCATCAGCCCCTGCCATTTGATATTCCCCCGGTCCTTGATATCCCCCTGCATCTTGAATTGATTGTTCAGCTTCTTCACTCCAACCACTCCTTTCTAAAAATAAGAACACCTGTTCTTATTTTATACCACGAAAAGAAGCTCGACAATCCTTTTCGGGCAAATAAAAAAGCCGTTCAGCTAAAAATGAGCGGCTTTGTCCCTCTATATTCAATCTTATTTCATAAAAAACTTCGCCCTGTCGCCCGTAAAACGCAGATCTTCCGTGATCATTATAAAGGTTAAATTTACACATTATGTAAAATTTCATGTTTTGCTGTCAAATTTTTTGTTAGAATGTATAGATACCAAGTTTTACTAATAAGGCGGTGCTTCATTTGAATACTAAAAAATTAATTCAAGAGAGAAAAACCCATTTAGAAAAACGCTAAGACGAAATCATTCTGGAGTAAAAGTCACTCTGATTATGCCCAGTGTATAGAAAGGAGGAGGTTCTTGTATGTTCATGGCAGTCTTAATTTCATCTATAAGTGTACTGGTCGGCGTCAGTGTTTCAACAATTTTTCTAGTAAAATCAGCGAAAAAGAATAACTCAAGCAACGAATAATAAGCAAGATCATTGGCCATCAGACGGCAACTAAAAAAGCCGCTCAATATTAATTGAGCGACTCCATCCTTATCTGTTTCATAAAAATCTCCGCCCCTGTGGACGGCGCAACGTAAATATTGCGCTTACCTCTACTCGTCATAATCGTAACCACATCCTTTTGCGGATGAGCCAGTATTTCATATTCCAAGCCGCCGAACTGTGCCGGCGTTAAGCTCCAGTCGCTGTTCGCCGCAACCGGATGAACCTCCAAGCGGTACGCCTTCCACGTCTTCGCCGTTTTCGGCAGCCGCACAAATTCCTTCATGGCGATTTGCTGAACCGGTTTTTTCGCCTCTTTTAAAGAAGCGCCTTTTGCATCGCCCAGCTTGATGACTTGCCCGATCCCCAGCGCTTTCGGATCCACCCCCGGATTCGCCGCTTCCAAATCCGCCACTTCGATGCCTTCCATATTATTGGCGATGTTCCAAAAGGTATCGCCTTCCTGGATGGTATAAGTGGCCGGCACCGGTGCGATCAATGCGTCTTTATTCAAAAAATTAAACGCTCCTTTATAATCAAACACGCAGCACGCTTTCCAGCTGTAGCCCGGCATTTCGTGATGCGATTTGTCTTCGCGGCCGATGCCGTCTGCCACCAGCGCCGCCTGCAATTCTTTCACCGTCTCTTTGACAAAATCCCGCATTCGCTCGTTGCGGTAATCGCCGGCGACGCAAATGCCCAGTCCGTAATCATTGGCGTTGCCGGCGTGATAGGTGCGCCGGTCAAAATCATGCGCCCAGACAATCCGCGCCCGTTTGCCACGAGGAGTCTCAACTGCGTTTTTCGGCTCGACGATAATCGCATAGGCGACGCCCGGCCAGCCATTCGTTTCAATATGGTGTCTGGCGAAGCTCGCGGCATCCGATCCCGCCAGATGCGACAGCGTCAGTGAATGATGCCAGACGCGTGTACTGATGCTTTTACTGCGTTGGATGTAATTGTGTTTTTTCTGCAGACTTTGCCGCATATCGACTAAACTTGGCAACGCTAAAAAGTTTTTCATGTGGTACCCCCTTTTGAGTTTTGTTCTGATAGAACAGAATCTTAATTCCATTCCATTATTTCCAGCTATGCGGCCCGCTTCCCCTGCTGCCAATCACTATGCCCATCGCAATCATTGGCGAGTCGAACTCATAATCTTCCAGTAAGAACAGCTGACTGTGCAGCGGGATCAGCAGCCCTTCCAGGATCAGCTTTTCACGCAGCTTTACAAAACTCTTCGGGCATTTCGCTGTAGTCGATGCTGCGAACTTCGATCCTTTCATCACGACAAATTTCTCTCCCGCATAATAGCCGCTGGCATCCGCTCCGCGCTTTGACGTAATCGTCAGGATTTCCGGCAGTTGTTCCTCCACCGCCATCAGCAGGATTCCGGCATCGAACGGGTCGACCGGTGTTTCTTCCTGTGTTTCTGCATCCAACTCGAAAAATTTATAGAGTTCGCCGTAATCCGGATGCGTGATTCGTTTTACAAACGGCGTTTTTTTCATTATTTCATCTCCTTTGCAGGCAAGATTCCTAAAAAGGTGCCTATACTCCCTATATAGCTAAGTAAGCGGTAATAGGATACTTTTTCAACACTTTCATTGAATAAAAAATGCAGGGACTCCTCATGAAAGAAAGCAGTTTCAAGCCTCATAAATAAAAAAGAGACCGAATTGCACCCGCAGAATAATATCTGCAGATAAATTCGATCCCCTGAATTCTATAGCCGCCGCTTATTAGGCGATCGGCGCTTTTTGTGCTGTTTTTTGTTTAAAAGTTCTTGTTGATTCGACCGCTTGCTGCCAGCCGGTGTAAAGCTCTTCACTTTGTTCGGCAGGCATTTTCCGGTTATAGGTTTTTTCAACCTGCCATTGCTTGGCGATTTCTTCTTTATCTTTCCAGAAACCGACGGCCAGCCCCGCCAGATAAGCAGCGCCAAGTGCTGTCGTTTCCTGGATGACCGGACGTTCGACCGGTACATCCAAAATATCACTCTGGAATTGCATCAAAAAGTCATTAGAAACTGCTCCGCCGTCAACACGCAAGGTTTTGAGTTCAATCCCCGCATCTTTAATCATGACATCTACAACATCTTTTGTTTGATAGGCCAGTGATTCAAGCGTTGCACGGACAAAATGCGCTTTTGTCGTGCCGCGTGTCAAGCCAAAAACCGCTCCGCGTGCGTCGGTGTCCCAGTAAGGCGTTCCGAGACCGACGAATGCCGGTACCATGTATACACCGTCTGTAGACTCGACCGATGTGGCATAGCCTTCGCTTTCAGGTGCAGTATTCAATATTCCCAGCCCGTCTCTCAACCATTGGATTGCAGAGCCGGCGACGAATATACTGCCTTCAAGCGCATATTCCACTTTGCCGTCGACGCCCCAGGCCAGTGTCGTCAACAGTCCGTGATCAGAAACGACGCCTTCTTCCCCAGTGTTCATCAGCATAAAGCATCCTGTACCGTAAGTGTTTTTCGCCATCCCTTTATCGAAGCAGGCCTGGCCGAATAAAGCAGCCTGTTGGTCGCCGGCGATGCCTGCAATCGGCACTTCGTGTCCGAAGAAATGATAATCGACAGTATGGGCATAGACTTCGGACGATTGGCGCACTTCCGGCAGCATGCTTTTCGGCACTGTCAGGATCTCCAATAGTTCTTCATCCCATTCCAAGTCGTAGATATTGTACATCAGCGTGCGGGAAGCGTTGCTGTAATCCGTGATATGCTCTTTTCCACCCGACAATTTATAGACGAGCCATGAATCGACCGTTCCGAACATTAAATCGCCATTATCCGCTTTTTCACGGGCGCCTGGAACGTTGTCCAGAATCCATTTGACTTTCGTGCCGGAAAAATAAGCATCGATCAGTAGTCCCGTTTTTTTACGGAACAATTCTTCGTGTCCCTGCTCTTTTAAATCTTTGCAGATTTCACTGGTCTGGCGCGACTGCCAGACAATCGCTTTGTAAATCGGCTTTCCGGTATTTCGATCCCAGACAACTGCTGTTTCGCGCTGGTTTGTGATGCCGATTCCAGCGATCTGGCTTGGGTCCACATCGGATTTACGCAATACGCCTGCCATACAAGCGAGGACAGATGTCCAGATTTCATTGGCGTCATGTTCCACCCAGCCCGGTTTCGGGAAAAACTGTTCAAACTCCTGCTGGGCCGTTTCGACGATTTCCCCTTTATGGTTAAACAGTACTGCACGCGAACTTGTTGTTCCCTGGTCAATTGACAAAATGTAATCTTTACTCATTGTGAATTCCTCCTCAAATGGATTTTTCTGCAACGTGATTTTCATTTCTTTCGTTTTCACCTACTAAATTGTCTTCAATATCATTGGCTAACGTATGGCCTTTCTTCAGTTCAGCGTTGGCTGCTCCAATTAAGATGATTGCCATAACGACGCTGAGTGCCCAAAAAAGCAGGTTATACTCACCTGTGAATATCGCCTTGTAGAAAACTGCTCCATAAATACCACCGAAAATTGGGCCTACTATAGGAACCCAGGCGTAGCTCCAGTCGGAACTGCCTTTCCCAGGGATCGGCAGCAATGCGTGGGCGATACGCGGACCAAGGTCTCGCGCAGGGTTGATGGCGTATCCTGTAGCACCACCGAGGGACATCCCGATGGCAATGATTAAAGCTCCGACAATCAAGGGGTTCAAGCCTTCCGTAAATTGGTTGGCACCGATGAACAATAAGCCCATCACCAGAACAGCAGTACCAATAATTTCACTCACCAAATTCGAAAAAGGGCTGCGCACTGCTGGACCTGTAGAGAAAACGGCCAGTTTTGCTCCTTGGTCTTCTGTTCTTCTCCAATGAGGCAAATAGTTTAAAAAGACAATTCCTGCTCCAATAATCGCTCCAATAATTTGGGCCAGAATGTATAATGGCACTTTCGCCCATGGGAATTCACCGACTGATGCAAGTCCCAAAGTTACTGCTGGATTGATATGAGCTCCAGAAAAACTGCCCACTGCGTAAACAGCCATCGTAACGGCAAGACCCCAAGCAATGGTTATAACAATCCAACCGCTGCCTTCAGCCTTCGAATCTTTCAAAACAACTCCTGCGACGACTCCGCTCCCGAAAATAATCAGGATCATAGTGCCAATCACTTCTGCCAGAAATTCCGACATCACCCAACACTCCTTTTCTTTTTAAAGTAAAAGCCATATAACCGACCACTAAAAAAATCCGCAATCAATGAGAGTTCTTCTTCACAGAAGGACTCATTGATGTGCGAATCTCGGGTCTCCAACACAGCTCTTAACTTGTTGTTTTTAAAGTTACACGCAAAAGAAAGCGCTGTCAATCCCTATTCTGAATATTTAAGCAAAAAAAGAGCAGCCGATTTTTCTTCGGCTGCCCTTTTTTTATTTTTATAATGCTACTTGCTCATCCAACCGGATGCGTCGCTTCGTACAACAGTACATCCAATTCTTTGGTATAACTTTGAATTTGCTGCTGTGTCCATCCAAAGCTTTCCGCCATATGTGCGGTGGCCGCTTCTTTGAATGTGTACACGAACTGAATATCGAATAACAATGCCCCAGTCCGGCGGACGAAAAAGTCAACCGGTTTATAAGCCGCTTCATACTCCATCGCGTAACGGAGCATCGCAAATACCAATGGATCCAGACCTGCCTGTGCCGCTTCTTCACGTCTGCCGGCGAACAGCCCTAAAACCTTGTCGACATTGGCACCGTAACGGCTTGTCAGCATCCCTGCCGTTTCCGCGTTCAGCCCCATTGCCATCGCCTGCTGCTCGCGGTCAATTCGGAACGTTTGGAATCCTTCCGATCCGCCGACTTCACCGCCGGAAATCGGCAGATGCTTCGTGGAAACTTTCGGGAACCGCAAATCTTGTTCTTCTCTTAATTGCTCCGTAACCAGGTCAATAATGTTTTCGCCCATTTTCCGGTAGCCAGTCAACTTGCCGCCTGCAATGGAAATCAACCCGGAATCCGAAATGAAAATTTCGTCTTTACGTGAAATTTCTGAAGGGTCTTTGCCTTCCTCATGGATAAGCGGACGCAATCCTGCCCAGCTCGATTCAACATCTTCCTTGCTGATGGCCACTTCCGGGAACATGAAATCAATCGCGCGAAGTACATAGTCGCGATCGGCACGGGTCATCGTCGGATGTGCAATGTCCGCTTTGTAAACAGTATCAGTCGTACCGACATATACTTTTCCTTCTCGTGGAATAGCGAATGCCATCCGGCCGTCCGGCATATCAAAATAGACTGCCTGTTCCAGCGGGAAACGCTTGCCGTCGAAAATCAGATGGATCCCTTTTGTCAGCTGCAGCGTTTTGCCTTTTTTCGAATGGTCTTTTTCCCGTAATGTATCGACCCATGGACCGGCTGCATTGACGATTCTTTTCGCAAAGACTTCATGGATATCTCCATTCGTCTGGTCTTCCACACGGATGCCGACCGCTTTGCCGCCGTCATAGATGAAATCAATGACTTTAGCGTAATTTAACGCCAGAGTCCCTTTTTCTACCGCTTTTTTCATCACTTCAATTGTCAGACGCGCATCATCTGTTTTGTACTCCACATAATAACCGCCGCCTTTCAGCCCCTGTTTTTTCAGTAAAGGTTCACGCTTCAGCGTTTCTTTGCGGCTCAGCATTTTTCTGCGCTCTTCCCGTTTGACGCCCGCCAAAAAGTCATAGACGCGCAAGCCGACGTTTGTGCTTAATGGACCGAATGTGCCGCCTTTGTAAAACGGCAGCAGCATCCATTCGGGCGTTGTCACGTGAGGGCCGTTTTCATAAACGATTTCACGTTCCTTGCCGACTTCAGCCACCATTTTCACTTCAAACTGTTTCAGGTAACGCAAACCACCGTGCACCAATTTTGTTGAACGGCTGCTGGTGCCCGCTGCGAAATCCTGCATTTCCACCACTGCAGTCTTGACGCCTCTGACACTGGCGTCCAAGGCAATACCGGCGCCGGTAATCCCCCCGCCGATCACCAATAAATCCAAAGGCGCGTTTTTCATGGCATCTATTGTTTCTTTACGCTTCAAACTTGAAAATTTCATCCAAAATCTCTCCTCTTCCATAAATAAGATGATTTATTTCGCTCTGCACCTGTAATCTTCACAAAAAAAGAAAGACCACGGCACAGCTGCAGAATTTCTTCTGCTGAACTGGCTTGGTCTCTCGTTATCTCCGGCCTGTGATATTAACTTGTAAGGTTGTTTTACTTTACCGGTTTAAATGTGCGCGTTGACGCAACTGCATTTTGCCAACCGGTATAAAGTCTTTCGCTTTCTTCTTCCGCCATATTGCGGTTAAACGTTTTTTCAACTTGCCATTGCTTGGCGATCTCTTCTTTATCTTTCCAGAAACCGACGGCCAGACCTGCCAGATATGCAGCGCCAAGTGCTGTCGTCTCCTGGATGACCGGACGTTCCACCGGTACATTCAAAATGTCGCTCTGGAATTGAATCAGCAGATCGTTGCCGACAGCTCCGCCGTCAACACGCAATGTTTTGAGTTCGATTCCTGCATCTTCTATCATAACATTTACAACGTCTTTTGTCTGGTATGCGAGTGATTCAAGCGTTGCCCGGACAAAATGCGCTTTGGTCGTGCCGCGCGTCAAACCGAAGATCGCTCCGCGTGCATCGGTATCCCAATACGGTGTTCCGAGACCTACGAATGCCGGCACCATGTAAACGCCTTCCGTCGAATCGACCGACGCTGCAAGCGCTTCGCTTTCCGGTGCTCGGCCCAGAAGCTCAAGACCGTCACGCAGCCATTGGATTGCAGAACCAGCGACGAAAATACTGCCTTCAAGCGCATATTCGACTTTGCCGTTGACGCCCCAGGCCAGTGTGGTAAGTAGGCCATGCTCTGACTGAACGCCTTGTTCCCCGGTGTTCATCAGCATAAAGCATCCTGTACCGTAAGTGTTTTTCGCCATCCCTTTTTCAAAGCAGGCCTGTCCGAACAAAGCAGCCTGCTGGTCACCGGCCATACCGGCGATCGGCACATTATGGCCGAAGAAATGATAGTCGATTGTTTCCGCATAGACTTCAGACGACTGGCGGACTTCCGGCAGCATGCTTTTCGGCACTGTCAGAATATCCAATAATTCTTCGTCCCATTCCAGATCGTAGATATTGTACATCAGCGTACGGGAAGCATTGCTGTAATCCGTCACATGCTTTTTGCCGCCTGATAATTTATAGACAAGCCACGAGTCGATGGTGCCGAACATCAAATCGCCGTTCTCTGCTTTTTCGCGCGCGCCTTCAACGTTGTCCAGAATCCATTTGACTTTCGTGCCGGAAAAATAAGCATCAATCAACAGACCTGTTTTTTTGCGGAACAATTCCTCGTGCCCCTGTTCTTTCAAATCTTTGCAGATTTCATCTGTTTGACGAGACTGCCAGACGATCGCTTTGTAAATCGGCTTTCCAGTGTTGCGGTCCCAGACGACCGTTGTTTCGCGCTGATTCGTGATGCCGATTCCAGCGATTTGATCAGGCGTGATTTCCGACTTGCGGAGCACATCCGCGATACAGGCTAAAACAGACGTCCAGATTTCATTGGCGTCATGTTCAACCCAGCCGGGTTTCGGGAAAAACTGCTGGAACTCCTGCTGTCCTGTTTCGACGATTTCCCCTTTACGATTAAACAGTACCGCCCGTGAGCTTGTCGTACCCTGGTCGATCGATAAGATATATTCTTTCTTCAAGTCGCTCTCCTCCAACATCTATGAAACCGTAGTTTCTTCTAATTGCTCTGCCTTCTGGCGGCTTCTTCTCAATTCTGCACCTGCAGCGGTCAATAAAACCGATAAGAAGATTACGCTCAGTATCCAAAATGGCAATCCATATCCATTTGTAAATATGGCTTTGTAAAAAATAGCTCCATAAATACCGCCAAAAACCGGTCCCACAATAGGAACCCAGGCATATGACCAATCCGAACCGCCTTTGCCGGGAATCGGCAATAAGGCATGGGCAATTCTCGGCCCCAAATCACGCGCCGGGTTGATGGCATAGCCTGTCGTTCCGCCGAGCGACATGCCGATCGCGATGATCAGCGCACCGACGATCAACGGATTCAAGCCTTCTGTAAATTCGTTGGCTCCGATGAACAGGAGCCCCATGACCAGGACAGTGGTCCCGATGATTTCACTGACCAAATTGGAAAGCGGCCGGCGGATAGCGGGAATTGTCGCAAAAACAGCCAATTTTGTCGTCTCGTCTTCTGTCCGTGACCAATGCGGCAAATAATTGAAAAACACGATGGCCGCGCCAGTTATGGCACCGATGATTTGAGCCGCTATGTAAAGAGGAACTTTTGCCCAAGGCAATTCTCCGATAGATGCAAAACCAAGCGTAACAGCGGGGTTTAAATGTGCGCCCGAAAAACTTCCTACCGCGTAGACGCCCATTGTCACAGCGAGCCCCCAGGCAATGGTAATTACAATCCAGCCGCTGTTCTCCGCTTTCGAATCTTTCAATACGACACCGGCAACAACGCCGGCTCCAAAAATGATCAAAATCATCGTTCCGATCACTTCCGCTAAAAATTCAGTCAAAATAATCTCCTCCAGGATAGTCAGTCCAGAACCCGAAAAACACAAAAAAACCGCACGAAACGGACAAATTCCTCATCAGAATTTATCCGTTACAGTGCGGGTCTCCTCTTCTCTTACACGGTTCTTAACTTGTCATTCTAATTTATCAGCTTTTGAAAGCGCGGTCAACACATCATCCTCCGCTATAACTCCCACAGCTCGGAATCTGATGTGGATACAGCTTTGGCCCCGCCGCTGTATGCAAGCTCAACATCTTCCGCACTGCGGATCAGCCCTCCCGCAATGATCGGAATACCGGTCTTCTGATGGACTTCCTCAATCAGTGATGGAATGATGCCGGGCAATAATTCGATATAATCCGGTTTGACCTGACTGATCAGCTTGATATTATTCTTCAATGCATGGCTGTCCAGCAGAAACAGCCGCTGAATCGTCAGCAGGTTGTTCTTCTTCGCCAGCGTAATCACATTGCCGCGTGTCGAAATAATCCCGTCCGGCTTGATCTCCCTTACCAGAAATTCCATTCCGTAAGCATCTGTCTTCAGCCCCTGGATCAGATCGGCATGCAGAATAACTTTTTTCCCCGCCTTTTTCGCGGTGCGCACCAAAACCTGCAGCTGCGACAGCCGCACTTCCAGAAAAATAATACATGGATGATGGCTTTCCAGCAAACGCTCAAAGTCCTTCATGTTCCGCAAAACGGGCAAGACTCCCTGCAACTCCGGCATTCCGTTTTCCTCCTCAGATGTTCTACGCTCAAAACTCAACAGCCTCTAAGTTTGATGATGCTACTATTTGTTGGATTAATCAAGGGAGAAGTGTTTGGTGTTTGATTGAAGAGGAAAAGGGATACATTTTACTGAATTTATTTAAAATGGCCAAAAAACGGATTGCTAAGAAGCAATCCGTTTTCTCGTTTTAGATTTTACGTATAAACAATTAAATTAAGCCTTTACCTGTTCCATCATTTTATTATAGTCAAGAATCTCTTTATCAGTGAAGACGTTTGCTGCCAGTCGTTTCACCTTATCCCAGTAGTCTGTTTTAAACTGCTTATAATCGTGACCTTGCTCACCAATAAAATCAACCAAACTTCCCCCTGTAAAGAAAAGATGCGTTCTTGGATACTTAGCATCCCAATAAATATTTCCAGTGAGTTTTATTTCATTATCCGTCCCCTTGATTCGAATGGTCAATGTAACAGCACATCGGAGTCTCGGTTCTCCTCCGTCATGCCCCGGCCCTTTTCCTTTTATAATCATTCTTGAAGCATATTGCTCGTTCTCAAAACGCATTTCTTTTTCAGTGATTTTGAATTCCATTATTGGCCTCCAGTTTTCTTAGTCCAGAAATACAAAACCTTGTTGAATAATTCGAAGGATTTGTCATTTTTATATAAAATGAATTTTTAAGCCTCTGTAAAGAATCGATTAGCGTGTGCCAATAAGTTTTCCTGTATGCCCACAAAATCCTGTTGCAAATCAAGAGATACCACAAAAACCTGTTTACCTTTAATATTGTAAAGGTGGTTAGGTTGATTTAATGCCGTTGTTTTCGCATAAAGCAACATACCTGCAACCGTTTCATCCGGCCTTTTTTTCCAATTATTTATATAGGAAAATATTTGATAAAGATTGCTGGACTTCTGCTTTGCAGCTCCACCCACAAACCTTGCCGCCATATTCTCCGAATAAAACTTCGCGTCCACTATCAGTGTTTTATTATCTTTTTGAAGTATAAGATCTGTTTGCATAATTGGCAGCGCATCTGCAAAGCCATCATCTACATTCCACTGAATTTGAGATTTGGATACTTTATAACTTGTTTCGCGTTTAAAAAATGCATAAATAAATTTTTCATATAAAGATGACAATGTTTGTTCATCTTGTAGCTCTTTCATCATCTGAGAGATAGAACTTTCATCAAATAATAACTGCTCATAAAGATATCTGCATACATCGACAATAAATTGATAGCGAATATTTTGCCGGTTATACTTAACTTTTTTCCATAGATTCAAATCCAGCTCTACATCCGATACCTCTGTAAAATAAGGCAACAATCCGTAAAAAGATTTGCGCATTTTTTGATTTATTTTATTTGAGCGCGCCAGATAAATGAGTGTTGCTTTAATGATTTGATTCAACAATATATCTTCAGAGAACTCATCATAAACTACTGCAACTTTCTTATTTACCAATGTATTTTTCTTTATCGTAGAATTGATATCAATTTTCCCTTTAATGACATTGGAGGTCTCTTCAACGCTTATATAATCTTTGCTTAATCCTCCACGAATTAAAACAGGTATACCAATCGATAAAATTTCTGCGTAAAGCTCTTGGATGTTCTCAAAATTTTCTGTTCCGATCTCTTTATACTCGGAAAGATTTAACGTTTGATACGCATAAGACAGCATGTAGTAAATATTGCGAATTGGAATGTTACTATTTCTCTCCATCGTAACAACCTCTTAGTCGTACAGCCCAATCGTTTGCCTTCTGTTCATTATCAAACCAATACTCGAATAGCTGGGGAATAATTTCAAATTCGATTACTTCCTCTAATCGATTTACAGTATCTACTTTATAAGCTCCCCCAACAAAATAGCTATGCCCAATTTGGAATCCAGTCCCTAGCTCTTCAGTTATTTGATTGTTTAAGCTTTTAATTTCATCAACGACACGATTCAAGGTATCCGGATTTTCTAATTCGGCTACATACGAATTAAAGGTACCATTTTGGAAGGCTGGGTTAATTTCGAAAAACGAAAATCTTCTTCGAAGTGCATAATCCAATAGAGCTAAGCTTCTATCTGCCGTATTCATCATTCCGATAATATATAAATTCGGTGGCACAGAGAATTTATCATTTGAATAAAGAAGATTAATTTGTTCGTCTCGCTTATCAGCCTCGATAAGCATCATTAATTCGCCAAAAATCTTACTCATATTCCCACGATTAATTTCATCAATAACAAAGAAGTAGGATCGTTCTGGATCTCGTGCCGCTTTTCTGGCAAACTTCACAAACGGACCTTGTTTTAGCTCAAATCCATCTCCTTCAGCTTTTGGTCGGAACCCTTCAATGAAATCCTCATAACTATAGCTTTGGTGGAACTGAACCATTTGAACACGCGTTTCATCTTTTTCTTCCATCATTGCATACGCTAAGCGTTTCGCAATATATGTTTTACCGACTCCAGGGGCACCTTTCAAAATAAGATTCTTCTTATTTTCAAGGAGAGAAATTAGACGTACAAGGTCCTGTTTTTCGATAAAAACGTCTGAAAGAAAATCTTCAGTTGTATAGGATTCATTATCCTGAATAGTAGGCTTAGATTCAGCGTAACGAATATAGTAGTCCATTGAACTGCCCGCTACGCCTTTATATTTCTGGTATGTTTCATCTGATAAAACAACATCTTTCAACCTTTTTAGTTCCTCAATGTCTGTTTCACCAAAAATCGAAACGTTAGAATGCTGTTCTATATCCTTTAACGAGCTTATTTTTTGTGTAATTGTTTTATCATTCAAACTAGCTCCTGTATCAGTAACTTGATTGGATAACCAATTACGGAATTCATTTACTTCCGCAGTTTTCGGATCAATAAAATCTTCATTCATTACTTGATCAATTTCTTGAATAAGATTTGGATAATTATTTAGGCATGTTAACGTTTTTTGAGCAAAAGTCTGATAAATGTCCCACTTGCCAACTTGTTGCCATTCCACATTCCTTCTATGTTTATACTCTGATGCTGCATCATCGAAATAGTATTCTCCAGTGACAACTCCGCGGGCTAAAATCTTTTTAATTCCTTCTTTCACATATACAGTATCCCCTGTTTGGATTTCACGATAGAAATCCCAAACAGCTTTTGTATCATTGGTGGGACGCACCCCATCTGACCTTTGTTCAGTCATTTTCCGTTCGACTGACTCCTTTGAATCGTACTCCTCTAAGTCACCTAAATAATCCCACCCAAGAGCAATTATGTTTTCCGCAAGGAAGTGATCCCATAATCTAGAATCTTCCCCTGGAGAAATCACCCAATAATTAATACTTCTATCAATCTTATCTTCCTGATCCTTAATCTTCTTCTCTTTTTTCGGGTAAATTAAAGTCGGGTTCTCGTCATAATACAAAAATATTAAGTACGAACGCATTAATACGCCCCAATCAGGTATCCCACCTAAATTATCAGGTTTACTTCTAATGCCACGATTAAATTCATCTTCTGCAATTTTATATCTAAATTGCACTCTTTTGGTACCGTACTCTTCTGGATATCGTGGCGTCCCTTTACCACTTACATACTTCTCAATATCCTCATCACTTTGTTCCGTCATTTCTTGATAGATATTCTTAAATTCCGAATATGATTGATATTCAAAGAAATTTTCTTTATAGCCGCTAGCTAATTCATACTTCTCTAAAAGGTGTCCAAGTTTTTCAAGATATGGCGCGTACCATATGCCTGTTTTTTCCCCTAAGTTTTCTGTAACCCATGCATAGTATTTTTCTTTTTGAGTATTCAAAGTATCATTCATTGCTTACCTCCAGAAAAGAATTTAGTGCCTTAAATTATAGCATTTTATTATATTAAAAATGCATTTATTTCCAATTTTTCTGTTAAGTCTACTTGATGAAAAGATTCTTAAAATAAATCTAAAAAAAAGCAGCTGGGTGGCTGCTTTTTCTATTGCTTCAGTTTAAAGATTTTCTTTCAAAGTAATGATGTAATCTATATTCTGTAATCTCTGAAGTCCATAAGTACAAAATATTATTGTCTTCAATTCTATAGCTTAAATTAAATTTGAATACATCTTCATCAAAACTAACTAAATCATCTTTCGCACTCCCGCTCCACTTAGTCATCGGCATCCGCGCAATTAAATCACTGATAGCTTTTTCGTTATATTCCCTCAGCCTTTTACCTTGCTCATCGCTGAAATCCGCATTTAACCGGTAGTCTTTCTCTGTCAGATAATGATGGAAATAGGGGGCTGCTTCCTGAGGTGTAATCGGATCCAACCAATTGTCTTCCCCTTTTGACAGCATATAACCAAGAACGACCATCTTATAGCTTTTCGTCATCCCTGTTCTTTCCACTTCGATCAGCCATTCTTTATGCTTCAGCCATACGTCTTGTTCCACTTCATCCAATTCATCTGCATAGGCCAACAGACCAAACCAGCTCTTAAATTCCTGCTTCACAATTTTCGAATCGGTATTGGCATGCAAATGAAATTCCAAATACGTTGGCCTTCTGCCCATTTCTCTCTTCAGCTCTCTATAAGCCATAACCACAGCTTCTTTTCGCGGAGCGCGTTTCTTGTTCAACTCTTTCAACAGGTCAATCACTTGAATATCCAGATTGAATTCGCAAGCTGCAGGAACGAGAGGCTCGATTGGGTTGCTGGCTCCGGCTTTCCCGGTCTTATCAAATACCGCCAGTTTCAAATCGGCGTTTCGGTAGTTTCCGATGAAATCAATAATCACGCAATGCGATTTATTATCCGCAATCCGGAGTCCCCGGCCGATTTGTTGGGTATAAACAGTCAATGACTCGGTTGGACGAATAAACAGCAACGTGTCGACTTTTGGAATGTCGACGCCTTCATTGAATAAGTCGACTGTGAAGATGACTTCCAGTTCGCCAGTATTCAATCTGGCTCTCGCCGCTTTCCGCTGATCCGAAGGCGAACCGCCATGCAGCGCAATCGCGCGAACTCCATTCTTTCTATAAAACTCGCTCATGTAAATCGCTTGTCTGACAGATGAACAAAAGACAATCGTTCTCGTCTGCTTATGCTGCTGCCAGGCTGCTAAAATCTTGCCGGCGAAATCCTCCTGCAATTGAACCTGCAGGAGCTCTTCTTCATCGTAACGCGTGCCTAGCCAACGGATCGCTGAGTAATCGGTATCATCATAAACACCGTAATACTGAAAAGGAGATAACCAGTTTCGTTCGATAGCATCCAAAAAGTGAATCGAAATTGCCACGTTGCCATCACATAACGCATAGACATCTTTATTGTCCATCCGGTCGGGTGTCGCTGTGATTCCAAGCAAGAATTTCGGTTCAAAGTGATTCAATAATCGTTCATATGTAGGAGCAGCCGCATGATGGAATTCGTCCACCACAATCAGATCGAAAGCATCTGGTGCGAAACGATCCAAATGATACTGGCTGCCGAGTGTATAAATAGAAGCAAATATAAAATCTGCGTGTGTTCCTTTTTCAGAAGCATTATAAAAAGTATTTGTTCTGTCTGGATGAACATGCTCGAACGATTGTTTAGCCTGAAACAAAATTTCTTCCCGGTGCGCAACAAATAATACCCGCTTGAACTTCTCTGCGAAGAAAGCGGCGAGATATGTTTTGCCGAGCCCTGTCGCCAAAACTACCATCGCCCGGCTATAGTCTTCTGCCATTGCATCTTCCAGCGCTTCAAGTGCTTCTTGCTGAGCTGGTCTCGGGGAAATATCTGTAGTGTAGGCAATTGATGCCTCTTCAATTTCTTGCGGCTGTGCCGGCCCCACTGTCATTTCCACCTCTTCAGCTTCAGACCACACCGGGCTGATTGGCCGTTGTATATTTGCTTGCTTATGTAAGTTTGTATACTCTTCAAGCGTTTCACGATTCAGCGGAATTGTCTGTTCCCCATAAAAATATTGATGGAACTTCTTCACCGCTTCTTCAAAAACCTCGTTGTCGACAGAGGTCGGGGCGATCAGGTTCCATTCCACTCCGCGTGTTAACGCCGACGCAGAAAGATTCGAAGATCCCACGATCAGATGCGAGTTTTCAGTACCGCGGAACAAATAGGATTTCGGATGAAATGAAACTCCACCACTCTTCCAGAGCCGCACTTCTGCTTTCGGCAACTGCTCCAGCAGCATTTCCAAAGCACCGGGCTGGGTAACGAATAAATAATCCCCCACTAACAATTTGATCGGCACTTTTCGCGCTGCGGCTTTTTGGAGAACCGGAAGAATTAAGTTGATGCCGGACTTCATCGCAAAAGCCGTAATCCAATGAATTTCCACCGCTTCTTTTGAAAGCTTCTCCAAATGGCCAATTAATTCTGAAGTGACCAATTCCAGCTTAGTCATCTTCAACCTCAATCAGAAAAATTCTTTGCTCAAATCCACCACGTTTTTCTGCTTTCGCCCGGCGCACTTCTTCAAGCTGCTCTATGGTTGCCCCATGAATTTTAACAGCTGCATGGACGAGTTCAAGGAGATCCGCCAGTTCTTCTACTGCTTCTTCATTTGTTGCGGCTTCTTGATATTCTTCAAGTTCTTCATTCATTTTCTTTTTTACTTCGACCATGTATTCTTCTTTTGAAAGAATTCGAGTAGAAAATTGTTTGTTGGTTTTTTCGATTACTTGAGGGATGTTGTCGCGAACGAGTTTGTTGTAGATTGGCATCTCCCTCTCCCACCTTTCTTCAAATTAAAATAGAGGCTAATTTTAGTTTTCCTCACTCCCTATATAATAAAACAACTTACTCTCCACACTATTCTCCAGCATCAAATTCATATGAACCACAGGAATTGTCTTGTCGTTCTTATCTTGCATCGTTGATTGCTCTACAGCTCTTTGATCCGGTGTAGCTTTCCCCAGGTAGTAAAAGTCTCCGCCTTCATCGTTATCCTTTTTTATGAATAGATGCAGATCAATATTGTTTTGCTCGGCATTAATGATCGTTTGGACTTCAGGCGATAACAAAGTACGGTTGCTGCGGGTCGACCATTTGAAGGTTTCCTGATTGATGAATTCTTCGTTATAGGCGACGCTTGATTCTACTTCGTCGTGTTTGTGATAGGTGACGAAAATCGGGCAAGTGCCGTGCTTTGTTTTATAGCCATACATCGTCGAGCTTTCATCGTTATGCCAGTTTAGTAAGCGGCAGGCGTCTTTGCGTGTGTATTTTTTATACAATGTCAGCGGTTTTTCACATGTGTATTGGTTGCTCAGTTCCAGAGCGCAAATGATGAGGTCCAGTACCATCTCTTTAAAAATATGGTTCGATTCCAGACGCGTTTGAAGCTCTTCATGCAAGCTGAAGTTTCCTTCTTCGCCGGTTACTACCAAGGGCTTCTCACCATATTTCTTCTGTGAGCCAATATTATAAAAGCTCAAATCCAATATTCGTTGCACAGATGCCAGTGTTTCATTGTCTACATAACAGTCATTCTCTTTTAAACAACTTTTATATTCTTCCAGCGAAACAATTGTTTGTTTTGTTAAAAGATCAAGCAGCAAAATTTCATGCTTCCGTTTACCATTGAGGATCTCCAGAGACAGCATGGTGATCACTTGTTCTTCGTAAGTGGAAAGAACGGGTTCTATTTCTTTCAGCTTTAACAAGAAACGATAGTAATTGTGATATTTCTGCACGATGACTAGCGGATCGATAGAATTATGTTGGATAAAATCCTGTAATTGCGGGACATGCCCAATTCGGTTTTTCAATTCGATATAGGCATCTCGCAATAATTTCATATCTGTTAAATTGCTGCGCTTGATCGCGCTGAAGACGCGGTTTTTCGCAATCGCTTCAAAGTTCACCGTCGAAATCCCTTTGATATAGCTTGTGTCTTTCATGCGGCGACGGATGTTGTCTTTGTTTTGCGAACGGTCACCCGACAAAGCCACCGGAATTAGGTAATTGTTTTTATAATTGCCAATAAAGTCGATGATGGTGACGAATTCTTTCGAGTTGTGCTTGCGCAAGCCTCGGCCTAGTTGCTGGATGAAAATAATGCTCGATTGCGTCTGGCGCAGCATGACCACTTGGTTGACGCTTGGAATATCAATTCCTTCATTAAAGATATCGACCGTCAAAATATAGTCGAGTTGCTCGTTCTCCAACATTTCCACTTGGCGCAAGCGTTCTTCTTGCGAGTGATCGCCTGTTAACGCCGTGGTCCGCAAGCCTCTTTGGTTTAATTCCAAAGAAAGTTGCAGGGCTTCGTCTTTCCGACTGCAAAACATAAGCCCGCGAACTTTTTCACCGGAATGGCCGTAATAATGGATTTTGTCGAGAATATGTTCGACACGTTCGTTGGTGACCAGTTTCGCAAAAGCTGTAGCTTCATCGATCACGCCTTCTTCGTATTCGACGTCCGTCACGCCGTAATAATGGAACGGACACAACATGTCTTCTTCCATTGCTTCCTGCAAGCGGATTTCGTACGCGATATTGTAATCGAATAGCTCGTAAATATTAAAATCATCCGTCCGCTCCGGTGTTGCCGTCATGCCCATCAAAAATTGCGGCTGAAAATGCTCAATCACTTTTAGGTAAGACTTCGCGCCGGCTTTATGTACTTCGTCGATTAAAATATAGTCAAACGCTGCGGGATCCAATTGCTGCAGCGTCGTTTCTTTTGAAATGGTTTGAATGGTCGCAAAGAGATACCGTGCATCCGTTTGGCGACTGGAGCCGGATAAAATGCCGAAGTCTTTTTCCATGCCACCTAAGATCTGCATAAAATCCGATTTGGCTTTTTGCAAAATTTGTTCCCTATGTACGATAAATAACATACGTTTTGGAGCAAAGCTTCTAACGTCAAAAGCCGATAAATAAGTTTTACCTGTTCCTGTTGCGGAGACGACTAGTCCTTTGTCATGTCCCGCTTCACGCACCGCTTGAATCTCTTGTAACGCCACTTCCTGCATTTTATTTGGCTTGACCTCGAGCGCTTCTTGGATCGGATTCCGCCCATAAGCTTCCGGAAGTTCCGCTACTTTGCTGGCTTCTCTTCTAAAGTCTGTGGGCACATAGGACTTCTCATATTCTGTTATCCATTCGGGCGTCAGAATTTGTGATTCGCTCCACACTTCTTCGAATTGATCTTTGAAGTGATGCACCAAATCGCCATTTTCATGCGAACTTAGTTTGACATTCCATTCATAATTCACTTTTAACGCTTGCGCAGTCAGGTTCGAACTTCCAACGATCAAAGTTTCGTGCGTCATATGTGAAAAAATATAGCCCTTTGAATGGAAGCCTTTCATTCCTGAAAGACGCACTTCCACATTCGTTAGCTTCAATAACTCTTTGAAAACTTTGGGTTGATTGAAATTCAAAAATGTTGAAGTCAGGATTCGGCCTTTAATCCCTTTTTGATGCAAATCAAGAAAATGCGATTTTAATGTCGCCAAGCCACTTTCCGTGATAAACGCCACCGAAAAGAGGAACGACTCACAATGATCAAGTTCTTCAACGAGTGAATTTAAAACATGCTCATTCGTTTTCGCATTATTGATCAACAGCGTCGGTTTATAACGATCACTACTGGCCCGGTCCTGATCAATAAACCCTTTATATAGAGAGTCTTCTAAGTTCTGCAAAAAGTTCATCGTTCCCCCGCCCATCTTCTTCTAATAAGGTAGCTGCCCTGCATCCCGAGCTAGTTTTTCTATCGCCGGTATATCTGCCGGCGCCCATTCCAATCGCTCTAACTCCAACGGCTTCAGCCACTGAATGGCGATATGCTCCGTTAACACTGGCTCACCCTTTACCAACCGGCAGTAAAACGTGGTGAGGTGCACAATGCCAAAATCATATTCGTAGACTGTGTGCTCAACTTGCTCGCCAATTCCAATTTCAATATGCATTTCTTCTTGAATTTCACGTTCTAATGCTTGTTGTGGCGTTTCTTCGGATTCGATTTTGCCGCCAGGAAATTCCCACAGCCCCGGCAAAGCTTTCTCGAAACCTCGTTGTGCGCAAAGGATTTTGCCGTTTTTTGTGATGACTGCTCCTACTACGTGGATATTTTTCTTCATAAAGATCCTCCAATACTTTTAAACAATGAAAGAATAATTCCTTCTATTATAACTGCTATAAGATGAAATTAATTAATGAATCTAAATATTTCCAAACAAATTTTTATCATTACCTAGTATTTCCCTTTCATTTCGTGTTATATTTTGATTTGGAAAATAGCGAAATATATCTAGAGAATAAGTTACAAGCGGGAACGTTCAGACTTAATCACTTGAGAATTTAAACACCATGAACCTAATAGAGGAGAGTCCCAAAATGAAAAAGAAAACCAATACTTTAATCGTACTTTTATTGACCATCTTTATGGTTGGTTGTACCGACGCAGAAGAGGCATCAACTACCGATGCAGAAACAGATGTACAGGAAGAAAGCGCAGAAGAAACAACTGAAAGTAGTGAACAAGAAGAAGCACGTATAGCTGCCGAGAAGAAAGAAGCCGAAGAAAAAGCGGCGGCAGAGGAAAAAGAAGCGGCTGAGAAGTTAGCGAAAGAAAAAGAAGCGCAGGAACTGGCAGCCAAAGAGAAAGCAGAAAAAGAAGCAGCCGCCAAACAAAAGGATGAATTGTTCGCAGGATACGAACCGATCGAAGTTGACGGCGGTGATTTATCCGGCCATCGTGAAGCCAACGTCGTCGTTCAGATTGGTTTTGGGGACCGTGAATATTGGGCATTTACGAACGAACATGCACAATTAGTGCGGGTCATTGCCGACGAAATCATTCTACAGGACGATGATAACGAACCTGTGCTGTCATCCGGTAGATACTATTACGATGAGGCAAAGGTTCCTGGCGTCGAAAGTGACGTTTTAGATGAAGGGCATGTCATTGCAGATTCACTCGGAGGGGTAGCGAATGCCTATAATATTACCCCGCAGGAAAGTACGCTCAACCGCCATGGTGACCAGGCTTACATGGAAGACGTAATGCGCAGCGCAGGTGGAGCGACGAATTTTGAAGCAATCATCACCTATCCTGATACGGAAACGCAGATCCCTTCAAGTTATCAGTATACATATACGGTAGCGGGCAACGAAGTCGTTGATACATTTGACAATGTAAATCCGGATGAAATTAACGCCGAACTCGGTTTAACAACAGAAAGTGAACCTGCTGAGACACCAAGCGCAGACACAGGCGGTGATGTCTCCAGTGTTGATGCAAATGGCAATGGACAGGTGACGATTCAAGAAGCAAAAGATGCAGGTTTCAGTATGCCAATCACGAGTGATCATTGGTTGTATCAGTATATGGATGATCGGGATGGTGACGGGATGGTTGGGGAGTAAGTATAAGGGTTTGGTGAACGGCGATGCTTAGGCATTGCCGTTTTTTATATCTCATCAACTTCCTTAGGTAATTTGGTATAATAAATTTAATACCAATTTCTAGGAAATGAGGAGAGGTAAATGTCAGTTCGTTCAAGATCCAGTGAAGTAAACAAATCCGTTTTAAAGCAGGAGTTAGGGTTGAGGCAATTATCAAATACCACAGTTTTTGTAAAAGATCGTGTATTTGTATTGTCCCCTTCCATGTAAAATGCCCATAATTGGTTTGATTTGAGAAAAATAAATATTGACCGTTTTAATGAAAAAAGTACGAAAGGTTTTTTGCTTATCCGCTTCTTCGATAAGTTCTTACTAACGGATCTTGCTCAATTCAAGAAACAAATGATGCCTGAGGAACGGTTCGTATTTACGAAAACAATGGGGAACCACTGGAAATTCAATATTGTACAACAAGGAAATAATTATTCAATTGTTAATCAACAAGATAAATCGAAGAGATATAACATCGAAGAGATACCCGTTGTTAGACTGCACCAGCTCATATAATGATTTTAAACCGTCTGAGTTCATCTACTCTTTCATCGATGATTACGATATGCGGCGGAAAACGATTCGGGGGTGAGGAGTGGATAACCGAAAGTATAGTAGCGGTAGAAAATCCTGACAAGTAAGAAGCAATAAGGATTTAAACAGCAGTGCCTCGGCACCGTTGAGTCATTAGAACACACCACAAACCACCCAAAACAAAAAGACTGCCAGGTTCCAACAACCGGCAGTCTTCCCTATTTTTTTACTCTTCGATCATATACCTCAACAAATCCCCAACAATAATTTTATCCGACAGCTTCAACTCTTCTCTCACCATTTCCTGATAAGGTTCACAATGCTGAGCGTCCACCGCCGCTCCGGTTTCTTTGCCGTAACAGACATTGTTCTTGTAAATGAAGGCGTCTGTGACGAAACTGCCGTCACGGAAAATGACGGGATGGTCACTGTCTCTGGTGAACAGGTTATGGCCGAACGAGTACTGTTCTTCTGTCTTGATGCCCAATAGATGAAGGAGAGTTGGACGGATATCGATTTGTCCGCCGTGGGTGCTGATGGTTTCTCCTTCCTGGCCCGGAATATGGATGATGAGCGGGATTTGTTTATGCGCCATCTGGCTGGCCGTATTGGCCTCTTCACCCAGCAACTCGTTCAGACCTTCGTCATATTTTTCGGAAATGCCGTAATGGTCACCGGCCAGAACGAATATCGTATCTTCGTACATGTCTTCTGCTTTTAATTGTTCAAAAAAAGTTTCCAGGGATTCGTCCAAATAACGGACAGTAGTCACGTAGCGGTTTACGACGTCTTCCTGCGTATTTGCCTCGTCGATGAACGCATCTTCCTCCTCCAGCAGGAAAGGAAAATGATTCGTCAGCGTGAGGAATTTCGTGTAATACGGTTCCGGAAGATTTTCCATAAAGTCCGCTGACTGCGCGAAGAACGGAATATCCTTTAATCCGTAATTGACCGAGTTTTCTTCGGTTACAGTATAATCCTCTTCTGAGAAATAGCGGTCATAGCCTAAGGTCTCGTACATGACATCACGGTTCCAGAACGTATCCACGTTGCCGTGAAACGTGGCGGCGTAATAATCCTGTTCTTCTTTTAATAGTTGCGGCAGACTGTGGAATGTATTTTCAGGTCTTCTTACAAAAACCGAGCCGCTTGCTAATGGATACAGACTTGTATCCATCATGAATTCCGCATCGGACGTTTTCCCCTGTGCAGTTTGGTCATATACCTGATTGAAATAAAAGCTGTCTTGGACCAGCTCATTCAGAAACGGGGTCACTTCTTCTCCGTTCACTTTTTGGCCGATGACGAAATCCTGCGTGGATTCCAGACTGATGAGGACAATATTCCTGCCTTCCGCCATTCCGAATAAGTCCGTACGTTCAGCGTCTTTCTGCGGCATGGATTCGATGGAAGCGACCGCTTCAGCCTCTGTCATTGTCAGCCGCTGCAAGGGCGCCCCGACTCCCAAAGCAAGATCATACAGGTGATAATTCAGCGGCCCCAGGGATTTGACCACCTGCTCCCGGTCATAGGACTCGGAAAAAAGGTGGGTGGATTTCACCAAACCCAAGCCAATTGTTAAAACCAGAAATGCCGCACCGCATGCGATATATTTCTTCTTCACTTGTTTTTCAATCCTCAGGTCAAACTTCGGTTTAAATAGAAGCCAGCCTGCCAAGAACAAATCGATGACTAACAGCAGGTCCCACCAGCTCATCAATTCGGCCGTGCTGGCGCTCAAGCCGCCGACATTATTGAACTGAAACAGAATCGGTGCGGTAACAAAATCGTTGTAAAAACGGTGATACAGAAGATCGCCGTAAAGAACGCCCGTCCCCGCAACCAGCAGACCGAATAATACAAAAGGGTTCACCTTTTCACCAAAGTAAAAACTGAAACCCATAACGAGTAATAATGAACCGATCGAACTTGTCAGTATGAGTGCAATATCAAAAAAGGATTGGAAGCTGAGATTAAATCCCACAAAGCAGACGATTACCGTCTTTAGCCAGAGGATGCCCGTGATCAGCAAAGTAAGTTGGATGCCTGTTGTATTTGTGAATCGCTTGTTTTGGAACATCATATTAAACCAGCTCCGCTTTCCGTTGTATCGTTCTTTCGAAAACAGCAAAAGCCGCTTCGAACTCCGGCAATGCAATGTCGCCCATCAAGGCAAACTGAACCCAATTCCGGTCCAGCAGGTAGTCGCTTTCATAACTGATGATCATTCCTTTTTTCTTCAGCGCATCCCCCAATTTTTTTGAGGAGATCGAATCCGGCAGCGGCACCGTCAATACGCCCGGTGAGTAAGCCGCATCTCCCAAAACCGGATAGCCGGCACGCGTCAGTATGTTCTTTACCGACTGCCCCAATAGCTTCTTATTCTCCAAAGCCACCCTTTTTAACGCCTCATGCAATGCGAAAACCAGATTGGACGAGTGCGTATAAGGAACGCTGTCAGCGATTGCATACTGACCCAGGTCCAAATATCTCGGTATCGCTCCATCCGGCATCACAGGTTCCTGATGAAACACTATGGCCAGTCCGGGATACGAGCCCAGTCCTTTTCCGCTTACCGTGCTCGCCAAATAGACCCCTGACAGATCCACGGGTACGATGCCGACAGAACTGCAGGCATCCACACATAATTTCAGTTGATAGGATTTCGCCAACGCCGCCAGACTGTCCAAATCATACAGAAAGCCCGTGGAGGTCTCGCAATGCACCGTCCAAATCCATGTGATCTCTTTATTCATTGCAATGAAATCTTCAATCTCTTTGAGTGAGATATTGCCGTTCCACGGCTTTTGAAGTGTTTCGTATTGCAAACCGAGCCTTGCCGCGTGGTCAATCAACCGGTAGCCGAATTCCCCATTTGCCAGAATCAGTCCTTTTCCGGGAAGTTTCTTCATCTGTGCAGCCACCAGGTCATTGGCCAGCGTTCCTGTTCCGACCACGATTTGTGCATGGTTTGCATTCACAAGCTCGCACAGTCTCCGCCGGACACTCTTCATCTCTTCGATAAAATCATCGGAGCGATGGGAAATCGATGTTTTTCCGAATGCCTCTTTCACTTCTTTATGTACTGCTACCGGACCGGGTAAAAAATTTATCGGTTTCGATCGCATATCTTTTGGAATCGTTTTTGAAAAAGCTTTGGTAGACGTTTCGAACTTCTCTTTCGTCAGATACATCGGCTGGAACAGGGCTTCCGCTGTGCCGACCATTGCTCCGAACGGTTCAAAACCGATTCTTTTATACAGTTTTATTTGGCGATCAGTACCTGAAATCAGCGCCAGGTTAAAATCGCTTTCCAGACAATAGCCGACAAGGACGTTTACCAGCTGATAAAAGACCTGACTCTTGCGGTATTTTCCTTTCACAGAAAGCAGCCGGACTTCACAAGGTTTCGCGCCTTTCGGCAAATACCGGTCCAGGCCCTCCAACTTTTGGTCAAGCGAAAAAGGACGATTGACGCGCAACGCAATCATCCCGATGACCTCTTCTGCATCTTTCGCAATGATGTAGACATTCTCCCCATCAAATTTATCAATCAGCCGCCGCTCCTCATTTTGCTGATGCTGCGGAATCTCCTCTACAAACGTTTCATAGTTCAACTTATGGATTTGTTCCATCTCTTCCGGTTCTGACGCGATTTTATACGTTAGTTGACGTTGTTCCATTCTTTGCCCCCTTCTAGCCAAAAATGAAATGGAGTGCGTGAAATTATAGGATCTGCATCTGCTTATTTACTCTTACTGTATGCAATTGTACCAATAGTGGACAGGAACTTTACTATCAAACACTCTTTTTAACAAATCATTTTTATTGCTTCGAACTTTCCCTGTTTTGAAGAACAGATCCTTGAAACCCTCTTATTATGTAAACGATTGGAGAAACGAAAAGTTTCAAAAATGGGGCAATTTCCCATAATTCCCTTTGATGATTTCATCACCGCCGTTAAGCATCAAACGCTCCGGCTTCCGGAGAAACAGAATGGTTCCAGAACTGCCCCGATTTGAAGAATTTTACCCCAAGGCATGCAGAATGGGGAAAAGATTTACCGAAGAAAAAAGGTCGGGGATGCCAGGATGGTTTAACCGCCATTCTATTCGGGTAATATTTACTTAGGCCTTAATGCTTACAATTTTTTCTTTCATTTTTAAGTTCTTTGACCTATAATAAATTTAAGTATTTCCATAAAAAAACAATTATTTCCAAAAAATTCTTAATATTTAAACAGGATCCATTTAATTGATATATATTCTGCACCGCAAAGAAAGCAGGGACGAAAATGACGAAGAATTATAGTTTGTATTTGTTGTGGATTTCCCTGGGGATGGGAACGCTGATTGGATTGGCGCTTCCTTATGCCCTGCATTTCTTCATCGAGATGCCCGGAGAAGATTTTTTGTCATTGCAGCTATTGGCGCTTGGAGCCGGCTGGTTTCTTGGTGCGGCCAATTTCGTGGTTCACTATATTTTTAACCACTATGTGATCGGGCGTTTCCGGGGAGTATTGGCACGCGTTCGGGAAGAGGATTATAGTGCGCGGGTGAATTTTACCAGCCGGGATATGCTGGGCTTGCTGGCGGACGATGTCAACGCCACGCTCAGCCATCTGGAAGAAAAAAACGATGAAGTTCAGCACGACGATCTAACCGGGCTGCCCAACCGCTATTTCCTAAAGCAGCATTACCACAAAAACATCGGCCGGCTGGCTCATCAGAAAACCGCTTTCCTCTTCTTCGACCTGGATAAATTTAAAGAAATCAATGATCAGTTCGGCCACCTGTACGGCGATCAGGTGCTGGTGGAAGTGGCCAGACGGGTGAGTTCCGCACTGGCTGAAGATGAACTGCTGGTCAGATTGAGCGGCGATGAGTTCCTGCTGGTGGCACATCTTTCCAAAGACTGTACCGGCAAAGACCTTGCCGAGCAATTGCAGGCCTGTTTCGCCGAACCTTTCGACATCCAGGACACCTCGCTGCAAGTCAGGACCAGCATCGGCGTCAGCACCGCTCCTTTTCATGGCACCGAATTGGCCGAACTGATCCGCAAAGCGGACTTCGCCATGTATGAGGCAAAGAAAACGGAAGGAAGCTCTTATTATCTGTTTGAAGAGCGGCTGGAGGTGGAGACGCTGGGGGTTGCTGAGACTTCGTGAATGCAGTTATTCCCCCTCTCCCTAAAAACTTTCAACAAAATAGTTTGCATGAAAAAGAGCCTGAAATGACGGTTAAAAACCGCTGTTTCTGGCTCTTTTCATATTTCCTGATTCTTCGCCGGGCCTAAAGAAGGGACACTAACTATTAAATCAGCTCCTGCAACTCCTTCACCACATTATCCGGCACCTTACCGGTCACCCCTGCCACCAGATTCTCCGCCGCTTTCATTACCATAGCGTGGCGGGTTTCTTCTGTCGCAGAACCGATATGCGGTAAAGCGACGACATTTTCCATCTTCAATAAGGGATTGTCCGGAGCGACCGGTTCCTGTTCAAAGACGTCCAGTCCCGCTCCCTGAATCTGCCCTTGCTGCAGCGCTTCGATCAATGCCGCTTCATCAACAACCGCGCCTCTGGCACAATTGATCAAAATGGCATCCGGCTTCATCCGTTCCAATTGTGCTTTGCCGATCAAATGCCGGGTCGATGGCGTCAGCGGCAAAATCAATACGACAAAATCAGAACGTTCGAGAAGAGAATCCAAATTGCTGTATTCCATGCCGTATTTTTCTTCAAGGTCCGGCTTCGGCGTATTGCTGTTGTAAAGGACATTCATTTCAAAACCGAAAACGGCCCGTCTGGCGATTTTCTGCGCGATACGGCCCATTCCGACAATCCCCATAGTGGCGTGATGTACATCTTTGCCGAACAGCTCGCTTGCCTGGGTCTGCTTTGTCCACTTTCCTTGTTTTACGTAATTATTTAATTCCGGTACTCTGCGTGCAGTGGCCAGGACCAGGCTGAACACCAGATCCGCTACTGTTTCATCCAATACATATGATGTATGAGTGCCGAGCACTTTATATTCCCTCATTGCTTCCAAATCGAAAGAATCCTAGCCGACCGCTGTATTGCTGACGACTTTCAGATGCGGCGCCTGCCGCAGGAAATCTGTCGTTACAGGAGGGTTTATAGCCAACAAGCCTTCCACATTCTTCGTTTCTTCCATAAGCACGTCTGCCGGTATCCGTTCTTTTTTGTTCCAAATACGGTACTCACAATGCTCTGCTATGTAATCTTCCACTTCCTGAGGTATGGGCCTTGCGATGAACACTTTTGGTTTCATGAAATCACTCCTTGGGTTTTATTGATATAAGTTGAGTTTACAGGAATGGAGATGGAATATTAAGGACAACGATTTGGTATTTCGAAGCATTTTTTGATGAAGAGTTTTGTTTATCGTTTTGCGCGCAAAAAAACCGGACCCCCAAGAGAAAATCTCTCGGGAATCCGGTCCTTTTTTATTCGATTACTCAGCAGGCATTAAATCTTCGATAGAATCGATGTCCATGTAAGAAGGGACAACAAATCCGATTTTAGCGCCCACAAGGTTTTCACCAAGGTTTACTACATCTTCGCCATACTCTTCAAACTGTGTAGCGTGAGTTCCTGGCAACCATGCAGCTACCATTCCGTCAGCTTCGCCTCCGGCTACAGCTGACCACATTACAGCGTTATCAAGTGGAGTCAATTTAACGTCAAAGCCTTGAGCTTCGAGCACTTGGCCGACTACAGTTGTGGAAGCGACTTCTGTATCCCATTCCACGTATGCAAGTTCGATTTCTGTGCCATCAACAGCTTCAGTGCCGTCAGTCCATTCAGCAACACGGTCGCTGTTTTCTTCGATCCAGGCTGCAGCTGCATCTTCTACAGCTGTGCCGTTGGAAACTTCCAGCATGATGCTTTCGATGTCAGCTGATTCCCAGTTGAACTGGTCAAGGATTGTGTAAGCTTCAGGATTTTCTTCTTCCAATCCCTGGCGTACCATTGTGTTGATCGTTTCTTCATCACCGAAGACGCCTTTTGGATCTTCAAGGTATTTAAGGTCGTATTTCTGGAACTTCCAGTGCGGGCTCCAGCCAGATACGATAATCGGTTCTTCGTTGTCGATCGCTGCGCCAAGCTCAGTAGCCATCGCGCCGCTTGAAGAAGTTACAACTTCCCATCCTTCAAGGCTTTCGTACTCTTCAGTAGCTGCTTCAGAAGCTGCTACAACACCAGCACCAGGTTCGATACCCGTGATTTTATAGTCCATTTCTTCTCCGTAATTCACTTCGCCTGAATCGCCGGCTGTTCCTTCATCTGTTGAAGCTTCTTCATCATCTCCGCAAGCTGCGAGGAACATCATCGGTGCTACTGCGAAAACTAAACCTAATTTTTTCCATTGTGCATTAAACATAAAACAATCAATCTCCTTTTTCTTTAAAATTGTATGGCACTTTCCCTATTAGAAAAGATTCCAGCTGGATCAGTTCGTCGTGCTTTTTTTCGTCGAGAAGCTTTGCGTGAAGCGGTCAATGATGATTGCCAGGATGACAATTCCAAGACCGGCTACAAAGCCGGTTCCGACGTCAGCGCGCTGCAGGGCCGAGAGTACTTCGCGGCCAAGGCCAGGCGCACCGATCATCGATGCGATAACGACCATTGACAAAGCAAGCATGACGGTCTGGTTGATGCCGGCCATGATCGTGGCTTTGGCCATCGGCAATTCAACTTTGAACAGTTTCTGTGCGCCGGTGCTGCCGAATGCCTCGGCTGCTTCCACCAATTCTTCCGATACCTGACGGATGCCCAGGTTTGTGAACCGGACCGTCGGCGGTGTCGCGAATATCAATGAAGCAAAAATGCCGGGCACCATGCCGATGCTGAAGAACGCAACGGCCGGGATCAAGTAGACGAATGCGGGCATTGTCTGCATGAAATCGAGAATCGGTGTAATGATGTTCTCCGCTATTTTGCTCTTCGACATCAGGATGCCGATCGGCACACCAATAATGACGGACAGCAAACTGGCGACAAGAACAAGGGAGAAGGACAGCATAAGCTCTTCCCAAAGCCCCTGGTTCCAAACCAGGAATAAACCGACGACAGAAAATGCGGCCAGGCCGAAGCGTTTTCCGCTGAGGAAGAACGCCAGTATTGCAACGATGACAATAATGATGACCGGCGGAACTGCCGCCAGCATATCGGCGAAGTCTTCCAGTCCGTCACCGAATTCATTCTTGATCGGATCAAACAGGAACGCGAAACTGTCGGAAATCGTGTCGGTGAGATCGGACACCCACGAAGCCAATGGCATTTTTTCGATGTTCTCCATAAAGTTAAGCATGTGTCAGATTCACCTCCCCAGATCCTGCAAGCGCGGCTATGACCGCGCCGCGCACGATAATGCCGAGCAGTTTGCCGTCTTCAACAACCGGAATCGGCACCGGCGAATTATGGCTGATATCAAAGATCGCGTTCATCAATGTATCTTTTGTTACGGTCGGTGCATCAGTTTTCAGAATAGACATCAGGCTGGTCACATCACTGCGCATTGCAGTGACTGCATCATCCGCTGTAACATAGCCTTTCAGATTCCGATTGCTGTCAGTAACGTAAATGGTGGAGATGCCTTCTTTTTGCATCCGCTCCAGCGCTACCCGCGGACCGTGCTTATCGACATTGACCGTTTCAGGACGTTTCATGATGTTGTATGCCGTCAATACTTTCGAGCGGTCAACATCTTCAACGAATTTTTCAACATAATCGTTTGCCGGGTTCATCAGGATTTCTTCCGGTGAACCGACTTGTACGATTGAGCCGTCTTTCATCAAGGCAATCTTGTCGCCGATGCGCAGTGCCTCGTCCAAATCATGCGTGATGAAGATGATGGTTTTCTTCATTGACTCCTGAAGAATCAATAACTCGTCCTGCATTTCCTTGCGGATCAGCGGGTCAAGTGCTGAAAATGCTTCATCCATCAGCATGACTTCGGGATCGTTGGCGAGCGCTCTTGCCAAACCGACACGCTGCTGCATGCCTCCGGACAACTGGGACGGATACTGTTCGATATAATTGCCGAGACCGACCATTTCGAGTGAAGCGCGCGCTTTCGTGCTGCGCTCCTCTTTCGCCATGCCTTGAATTTCAAGGCCGTATTCGGCATTCTCTAATATAGAACGGAACGGGAAAAGTGCGAATTTCTGGAATACCATACTCATCTTCGTGCGGCGAACCCGCAAAAGATCTTTCTTGTTCATCGTTGCGAGGTCTTCGCCATCGACGAATACGTGGCCTTCCGTTGGATCGATCAACCGGTTGAGCAAACGCACTAACGTCGATTTACCGCTGCCGGACAATCCCATGATGACGAAAATTTCGCCCTGTTCCACTTCAAAAGAAGCACGGTTAACACCGACGGTACTGCCTGTCTGTTTTAGCACTTCTTCTTTTGTCTTGCCTTCTTCAAGCAATTTTAATGCTTGCTTAACATTTTTGCCGAATACTTTCGACAAGCCTTCTACTTTAATAACTGGCATGTATTGAACACCTCTCTTACCATTTTTTTGCTTCTTATGGCGTTAAGAGTTTTTCATTTCTCTATTGCCTCTATCTATTTCCAGGCTGCTTATGCCACACGGAATTTTTTTGTCCATCCGCCGGCAATCAAGCAAAAACCTAAGTAAATAAACTCTTTTTGTGCCAATGAACCTAAGCCGCATATCCATAACTATACGCTTAATTACCTACAATTTCAAACCGGCTATCCGAATTTTCGCCTTTCGAAAGGCTTTTTCCACAACAGAATCTTCCTTGAAAATAACGTTTTTTTAATATAACTAAAGAGCTCGTCCCTTTTATGGCGGGAGCTCCGAAAGTTGATAGAAAAATCTGATTACTATATCCTTAGAACCATGAAATATTTTTAAAAATATTTTTTCTCGAGCCCTTTTTATGCTGTTTTTAGCGTAAAATCGCAATATTTTTTGATAGTCCGCAAGTTTTTCTCCACATAAAAAACAGCATAGCCGTTACGGAAAAAACCCGTCCTGGCTGTGCTGTTTTTAAGTTAGTTTTGTTGGATATAATCAGAGTTCCTTCTTATATAAATGTGGCATCCGGCTCGTGAAAATGGGCACCTCTTGTCTCACGGACTTCACTTTTTCCAAATCCAGCGAGATCGACAGGGTTTCTTCATCTTCTTCGCTGCCTTCGAGCAACACATCCCCCCATGGATCGATGGCCATCGATACTCCCGCGAATTCCACACCGTCGTATTCACCGACCCGGTTGGCGGATACGACATACATCTGATTTTCTATGGCCCGCGCCATCTGCAATACTTTCCAATGGCGGCTTCTGGCTGCCGGCCATTCGGCTACGACATGGAGAACCTGTGCTCCCTCGAGCGCCAGGCTGCGGATAATTTCCGGGAATCGCAGGTCGTAGCAGATGATCAACCCCATTTTGATGCCTTCGAGCTCGAACATTTCCGGTACCTTTTCTCCCCCGGCCAGATAATCGTGTTCATTCAGCATAGGCACCAGATGGACTTTGTCGTATTCATAAACAAGTTCTCCGTTGCGCGAATAGACAAAAGAGGAATTATAGAACTTGCCGTCTTTTTGGTTGGCCACAGACCCTCCGATGATGTTGACATTGAAATTCAGCGCCAGTTCCTTCAGAAAACTTTTGGTCTTGGCGCCGTTTGTATCGGAAACTTTATCCAGTGCTTTCAATGTATATGCGGTTGTCCACATTTCAGGCAGCACGATAATGTCAGGCTTATTTTCCCGCATTTCCGCTTCCAGCCACTGGCTTACCTTCAACCGGTTGGCGTCCGGTTTTCCGGCTATGATATCCATTTGGTAGATGGAGTATTTCACATGAACCTCTCCCACTCAGTATTATTTGTACTTCATTATTCAGCTGAAACCGGTTTGCGTATAAATTCTGCTCGACAGTGGTTTCAGTTCCAATATTACGCAAAATAATTCTCTGTAACTTTCTATGGTGTATACAGAATACACAATCCCAAGAGGGAAAGTCCACTCCTTCAACTGGCAGAAATATTACAGTCTGATGGGGTGAAGTCAACCATACCACTTGTGGTCAGAAGACAGCAGTGTACTCTGTTGTTCGGGCAGAATAATGACCAAAAAGCTGCCGTCCTCATAATCCGGCAACTTCAACTATTTATTATTAAATTCCTGTCACCGCTCCGTAAATCAATGCCAGTGCAATTACCGCAGCCGGATGCACTTTCAGCCGCTCCAGCATCAAATAACTTAAAGCCATGATTGCGATTGTCTGTATGCTGCCAAGTGAAGTTTGCGATTCAATGATGAATTGCAAGGTCATAAAGCCGATGAGCACGGCAATGACCGGCTTCACCACTTTCGAAATGTTTTTCACTTCTGCAGAATCTTTGTATTTGAACAGGATGGCCATCAGACCGAGCATCAAAATGAGTGAAGGGGCGATGGTGCTGAACAGGCCGACGAACGCACCGAAAAGGCCGCCTTCCATATAGCCGATGTAGCCTGCCATTTTGGTGGCGATCGGACCGGGAAGTGCATTGCCAAGAGCCAGCACTTCACCGAATTCCTGTGTCGACATCCAGCCGTAGCGGTTGACCACTTCCTCTTCCACAAGTGGAATCGATGCCGGACCGCCTCCATAACCCAAGATGCCGGGGATGAAAAACGCGAGAAAGATTTGCCAGTAGATCATTTGCTCACCACCCTTTTAATAAAGGGAACCAGGACCACCGCAATGAGGACAGCAATCAGGATTGCCGGATGAATGCCGATTACTTCCATTAAGAATGCGGAAGTTACAATCAGAAAAATGGCAACTCCCCAGCCCAGGGCTTTTTGCGATTGCCGGACGAAATTCCAGGTGAGGACCCCGAGCATGACCGCGACGACCGGCACGACCGTCTGGGACATATTCTGCACCCAAGGCACGTCTTTGTAGTTTTGCAGGATGCCGAGCAATAAGACCATCAACAGGACCGTCGGAATGACCGAAGCCGCAAGCGCGACCAGCAACCCCCACAGCCCGCCGATTCTATAGCCGATATAGCCTGCCAGTTTTGTGGCGATCGGCCCCGGCATGGTATTCGACAAGGCGATGGTATCCCCAAACTCGTCGTCATTCATCCAGTGATATTTTTCCACCACTTCTTTTTGGAGCAGCGGAATCACCGCCGGCCCTCCTCCGAATCCCAGCATCCCCGATCGGAAAAACGCCATAAAGACGTTGCTGTATCGAATTTTTTCTTCTGTTACCAAGCTGCAACCGCTCCATCCGTTCGAGATTCGGTTCCGCCGGCAAGCACTCCCGTCTCAGGATTTCGCCAGATGATCTGCCCTCTTCCGAAACTTCCGCCATCAGTCAAAACTTCCATGTCGTGGCCTTTGCGCTGCAGTGCCTGAACGAGGTAATTCGGAAATTCCGGTTCCACGTGGATTTTCTTGCCGCCGACCCATTGCCATCTCGGCATATCGAGTGCCGCCTGCGGATTCAGCAGATAGTCCAGCGTATTCACCACCACCTGGAAATGTCCCTGCGGCTGCATATAGCCGCCCATTACGCCGAACGGCCCCACGGCATTGCCGTCTTTGGTCAGGAAGCCCGGAATAATGGTATGGAATGTTTTCTTGCCCGGCTTCAGCACGTTCGGGTGATTTTCATCCAAGGAGAAATCCGCTCCGCGGTTCTGAAGGCCGATGCCCGTTCCCGGAATGACAATTCCCGAGCCGAAGCCCATGTAATTACTTTGAATAAAGGACACCATATTGCCTTCTTCATCAGCTGTTGCCAAGTAGACCGTGCCTCCTGCCGGAAGTTCATACGGCACCGGCTCGATGGCGGTGTCACCGAGGAGATCCGCCCGCTTTTTGGCATACTCTTCGGATAACAGATGTTCTGCCGAAACCGGCATATCTTTTTGTTCAGTGATAAATGCCTGGCCGTCCGTATAGGCTAATTTCATCGCTTCGATCTGCTGGTGAAGTGTGTTTGCCGACTGCCATTCCGGCGCATCCAGCTGGCTGAAGATATTGAGCGCCATCTGAGCCACCATTCCCTGGCCGTTCGGCGGGATTTCCCAGACTTCGTGGCCTTTGTAAGTGGTCGAAATTGGATCGACCCATTCCGGCTGGTAGCTTGCCAGATCTTCTTTTCTTAAGAAACCGCCGTGCTCTTGCATGAACGCATCGATTTTATCGGCAATTGTTCCTTCATAGAAATCTCTCGCATCGGATTCTCCGATCTTGCGGAGCGTATCCGCATGGCCCGGAGACTTCCAAACTTCCCCGATTGCAGGCGCTTTTCCGCCCGGCGCAAACGTTTCAAACCAGCCTTCGAATTCTTTAGCTGTGAATGATTTTTTGAAATTAGCGTATCCTTTTTGCCAGTATTTTCCGAGAATCGGCGTCAGCGGATACCCTTCTTCCGCATAGCTGATTGCCGGCTGCAAGGCTTCCAGCAACGACAACTTTCCGAATTTCCGGGACAGTTCTGCCCAGGCAGCGGGCACTCCCGGCACCGTTACAGGAACCAGCCCGTGCACCGGCATTTTGTCGTGTCCAAGCCCTTTCACTGCTTCAATGGTCAATGCGTTTGGAGAGGGGCCCGATGCGTTGAGGCCGTGAAGCTCACCTTTCACCCACACCAATGCGAAAGCGTCGCCTCCGATGCCGTTCGATGTCGGTTCCAGCACCGTTAATGCCGCTGCTGTCGCGATGGCTGCATCGATGGCGTTGCCGCCTTTTTTCATTATTTCAACTCCGGCCTGTGCCGCCAGCGGCTGCGAAGTTGCCACCATTCCTTTTTTCGAGAATACAGTATTTCTTTTAGATGAAAACGGGTGATTTAAATAATCCAAAATTTCTCCTCCTGACTGTTATGCAGCGACTCATGTAAACAATTGCGCTGCATTGCGTTTCAAATGATCAACTTATTGAAATTTTACAAACATTTATATAATTAGTAAATTTAAATATATTTAATGTTATAATGAACCAAACTCATCATGGAGGTTTACCATGGACCATAAACTTGAAATTTTCGTCACCACAGCTGAGCAAAAAAGCTTTACCCGCGCGGCTGAACTGCTGCATATGACGCCTTCAGCCATCAGCCTGAGCATCAAAGCACTGGAAAGCAAATTGGACACCAGGCTTTTTGACCGCACAAATAAATATGTGCAGCTGACGCAGGCCGGCTCCATCGTTTACACCCACGCCAAAGAAATTCTGATGCAATACAATGATTTGGCACAGTCGCTGCTCGATTTGGCACCCGAAAGGAACATACCGATTTCCATCGGCGCTGCTTATACGTTCGGCGAATATTTTCTTCCCGGCATTCTTTATGCCTTCTCTAAAAAGCACCCGAACATCCTGCCGAACATCACCATCCAGAACTCGAAAGCCATTGCGGAACAAATCCACAGGCAGGAACTCGATATCGGCTTTATCGTTGAAGCTGACGTTGCAGAGTTTGATGTCGATGTGAATTTATTTTCAGAGGAAATGATGCTCATCGTGGCTCGTCCCGACCACCCTATCAATAAAAATTCGTCAATCGACAAAAATATGCTGGCGTCGGAAACCTGGATCGTCCGTGAAGAAGGATCGGGTACACGGGATATCACCAATAAATTCTTCGCACAGCTTGGCATCGTGCCAAAGCGCATCATGAGTTTCGGCAGTTCCCAGACCATTAAGGAATCCGTTGCGCTCGGCCTCGGCATCTCCTACTTGTCGGAATCCGTCATCAAATCGGATGTTCAGGCAGGCACATTGAAAGGCGTCAGCCTGAGTGATTATCCCAATGAAACAAGCTTCCATTACATCACCCACCAGTCGAAATTCCATTCCCAGGCTGTCCAGATCTTCAAGGAATTTCTGGATTCCTATGTGTTGGGCGAAAAAGTTTCTGTGCATTCAAAACGAATTGCGAGAAACGGCGAGTAAGGGATTTCCGGATTCAACAAATCACTATATGCGGCATTCCATTAAAAGAAGCTGTCCCCCCTGATAAGGAGGACAGCTTCTTTATCTATAGTTTCAAATCCTTCACCGGATTAACGAGCGGCGATCCCTGTTCAATTATTGTGCAGTATAACCGCCATCGACCAGAATAGTCGTGCCCGTCATGAAATCATTTTCACTCAGGAAAATGATGGCGTGCGCAATTTCCTCCGGCTGGCCGAGGCGCCCGATTGGATGCTTGGAGACAAGCTGGTCGTAGAACTCAGGTCCCAGCGCATCGCGGCTGACCATGCCTGATTCGACGTAACCAGGCGCCACCGCGTTGACACGGATGTTTTTATCCGCATATTGCAAGGCCAATGATTTTGTCATCAGGTTGACAGCGCCTTTTGAGGCGTTATAGGCAAACGCGCTGCCTTCCCCCACACTTCCCAGGATGGATGCTGTGTTGATAACGACTCCACCGCCGTGGTTCATCATGTGGCGTACTGCGTGCTTTGAGCCAAAGAACACGCTGTCCTGGTTGACCGCGATAGTCTTGTGATAATCTTCATAGCTCAGATCATGCGTCTCACCTTGCACACCGATACCGGCGTTATTGACCAGAATGTCGACGGTGCCAAATGTATCAATCGCAAACTTGATCATGTTCTCCACCGCTTCCTCGCTGGAAACGTCCACTTTGAAGAATTCCACTTCTCCGTGGCTCTTCAGATTCTCTGTTTCCTGTTTCCCGCCTTCTTCATTGAAATCAGCAATAACCACTTTCGCGCCTTTTGCCAAATACGCTTTTGCGGCGGCCAGCCCGATTCCCGAAGCCCCGCCTGTCACTACTGCCACTTTTCCTGCTAAATCCATTAACATGTCCTCCTTTATTTTGATATCCACCCTCCATATTATCGGAATAATAAGTTAATTCATACTGAAAGCACTTTAAAGTCACAGTGCTCAATCGTTCATTATGGGGGATGGATAGGGGTCGGAAAATAGCACATAAAAAAGGCCTCGCTAAAGGCCTTTTTTGAATCAATGATCTGTGTGCGTCGAATGGTCGTGTTTTTCAGGGAAAACGCTGCGGTCAAGATATTTGTGGAAGAACCATTCTCCCCCGCCAATCACCAAAGCAGAAATGATTGCAGCTGTGATAAGGTCTGGAGTCTCATCAAGCAAAGCTTCTCCCATCAGCCAAATCACCAGGAAAGCCAAGACGATATCCGACACTGTCGCAATTGCATTGCGCTTCGTATGGTCTGAGTCAGCATTATTCGTCTCGTCGTTCCCGACTTTACGGAAAATCATCAAATCACCCAGTGCATAGGCTGCCACAGTCAAAACAGCGCTGATCAACAGCGTATCACCGAACTCCACATCGAAAATTAACGTCAGGATAATCAAAAGGACTACGGCAATCATGAGAAACTTAATAATAAGAGCTTTTAAATGATTCATCGTTTCTTCCTCCTTTTTATTTGTATTTACAAAATACCTATACCCCGCATTTTTAGTATTAATCTTTTTTTATGTATTGTATGTATAGCATCTTCATGTATTCGAACCAAATGCTTTCATCATGTTTGTATTTCCTGCATAATTTAAAGAAAGATTCCAGTTCCATTTAAACTTCAAATAAGAAAAGAGATGATTTCATGTTGCCGAAGTCCGCAAAAACGGAAAAAATATTGAAGCAAGCCATGGATTCAAAAGGATTTGATCAAAAATATAGCGTGGAACAACTGATTATGAACACCACCCTTTATTCGGTATACCTCGTGTCAGAATCGGAACACCCCGGAGCAAAGGATGCAGTGTTGCTGATCGAACATCTTCCAGCCAATGAACCGACAGCACATTTATTGCCAGTGCAAATCAGGGAATCTGCATCTAAGACTGAAACTATAAAGAAAATTACTGACGCTGTAGAACATCACTTTGCCCAAAAAGATGGCTCTTCCTCTTAAATTCAGCGGATACGTTATGAACTGGAGCGCTTTAAAGTTCTGGTGCAAAATGATTGAAGTCGTCCATTAACAGATAAGAAATCATACGAAAAACCCCGAATGATGCACTTTACAAAAGCGCATCATTCGGGGTTTATTTTTTATTGCAAACGTTCGCTAGCCTGCTTCATCTACGAGCAACAACATCTTCTTTCTTCGTTAAGACAAATCCCATCTGTTCAATGGCGATTTTGAGTGTCGCTTCCATTCTTTCCCCCTTCAGGGAATAGGCAAAATGCGGCACGTTCAGCGCGACGGAAGGGGAAATCCCTGTGATAATCGGGGTGACTCCCATGATTTTCAGCGTTTTGATCAAATCGAGCAATGGCTGTTCAATCCGTGAGTCGATTTGTGTGATGCCTGAAAAATCGACAATCAGATAATCGATGCCCTGCCCCACTTTCTCGACTACGTCTTCAATCATCTGGTTGGCGCGGGCGAGAGTGATATGTCCGATGATCGGCAGAATGGAAATTCCGTTCGTCAGCGGAACAAGCGGTGATGAAAGCTTTTGGATTTCTTTTTTGGCCGTTTCCAGCTCCAGGATATAGGTCAAGAGAGATGACAGCATCATGAACATTTCCTGATCTTCTTCGGTAAATGTATACGGATTTTTGTCCAATCCGCAGATGGTGCCATACACTCTTCCGTTTTCGTAGTAAATGGGAATGCCCATGAAGGAGCCATTATTGTAATCAGCTGCAATATCCAGAGCTGCCGCCCCTTCATCTGCGGATATATCCGCTATTGCCAGCGCATCTTCTCCGTGCCGAATCGACAGTCCACAGAAAGTTTGGTCCAGAGGCGATTCGCTGCCTGCAGTAACCAGTTCTTCTGCTCTATTATAGGCGTTCGTAATCTTATTGGTCGTCCCATCATTTTCAGCAATGAATAAGGTATTGATCTGCATGCGGCCACTAAGCATCTTAAGGACCTGATTGGCAGCTTCATTGAAGTTCTCAAACTGCCTTGTGGAGCCCTTTGCCAGGTTTTCCATCTTATTCCTCCTCAATCGGGAGTGCACATATTTAACAATTGCTGCACTTTTTCCATATGTATCAGTCGATTTGATACCAACAATTATTATACCCTACTCTTTCAGATTCTAATCTTTTCTCTCCTTTGATCTTCCCGCAGTAAATCGATGATAACATCCCTAATTTCGCATTACTGTTTTTTTATCTTTTTCATTACCCTAACTAGTTTATACCTAATTTGCAGTCGAAGGCTGCAAGGAGCTCATGAATACAGCATATATTGTACAATGAAAATAATATATATGAGTTTTTATTGCAGAAAAGGAGCGAAGGATATGGACTTTGAAATAAAAGAATCGACAACTTATGAAATTCAGCAGGCATTTGCAACAAATCAACTGACTTCAGTGGAGCTGGTTCAGGCTTATTTGGATAGAATCGAAAAATTCGATAAGAATGGCCCGAAAATCAATTCTGTTTTATCCCTAAATCCTAACGCGCTGGAAATTGCAGCCGAGCTTGATGTAATGCGCGCTCATGGAGGCAACGGTCCTTTGTACGGCATTCCGGTATTATTAAAAGACAATATCGAAACAACGGACCAAATGCCGACAACAGCAGGAGCCATCGCTCTTCAGCATAATTTTGCAAAAGAAGACGCGTTTGCAGCAGCACAATTGCGAAAAGCTGGAGCAATTATTCTGGGGAAAGTTAATATGAGTGAATGGGCTTACTTCATGACTCAGAATGTGCCAAGCGGCTATAGCGGGCTCGGTGGGCAGGTTTTGAATCCTTATGGCCCCGGGACGTTTGAAGCGGGAACTGTCGGAGGTTCCAGTGCAGGAACTGGAGCCAGCATCGCTTCGAATTTTGCCGTTGTCGGAATTGGCACTGAAACTTCAGGGTCGATTTTGAGTCCTGCAAGCGCCAATTCAATAGTAGGAATCAAACCAACAGTCGGTTTGGTCAGCCGTACGGGCATTATTCCAATTGCCAAAAGCCAGGACACGGCAGGACCGATGGCGCGGACCGTCGCGGATGCGGCCATCACACTCGGGGTGTTGACGGGAGTGGATCCAAGAGACCCGGCTACTCAGCTCAGTGAAGGAAAAGCATTGGCTGACTACCGCCCGCACTTGAAAAAGAATGGACTTCAGGGAGCCAAAATAGGCGTCGATATTTCCTTTTTGAATGATGAGGAACCGGAAGAGCGGGCAATTATGGACGAAGTGATTGAAAGTTTGAAATCGCTGGGGGCTGTTGTGGAGGAAGTCACGATTCCCGTACAGCCATTTCAATCGGATGTGTTATGGTATGAATTCAAAAAGGGCATCAATGATTATTTGGGCAGGGTTTCAGACGATCTTCCGGTGAAATCATTGGCAGATGTTATTGAATTTAATAAATTAGATCCGGGGATCCGGATGAAATTCGGCCAAATTGAACTTGAAAAAGCGCTTGGAATGAGCGATGATCCCACCGATCCTATTTATTTGGAACACCGGGAAACCGACCTCAGAACATCAGCGGCTGAGGGAATTGATGTCGTCATGGCAAAACATAACTTGGATGCCTTATTATTTCAGGACAATCGCGGAGCCGCCATGCCGGCAAAAGCGGGCTACCCTTCGATCACCGTGCCTGCCGGCTATACCAGCAAAGGAATGCCTGTAGGCGCCACATTCAGTGCACTGGCCTGGAGTGAACCAAGATTGATCGAACTGGCTTATGCTTTTGAGCAAGCGACCAACAAACGGATAGCGCCCAACGCTTTGTAATGAACGGAATAAATTTTTTAGCATCACAACCTTTCAGAATTTTTACAAAGAGCAACTTTTATCCTCAGGGAGTCACCGTCATCCTTTACTTTCTCCTGAATTGCCGGTACTGTAAACTTAAATAATCTTTACTTGGATTTATACAAATGTCCCTTAACAACGCCCGCGAGAATAGATAATTCTTATCGGCGTTGTTTTTAAGTTCCCAAGAAAAAGGAGTGGACCTGATGACTGAAAAGCAGACGATTCAATCCCTTGTTACTCTTTTTGCTGAAAAATTTCTGGAAGAGCATTTTGGAGAAACGCCGGACAAAACGACAGTTACTTTTCGTCCTCCTTTTCTCCTGATCCACTTGAGCGGCTTTCTAATGCCTTCCGAAGAAATATTCGTCGAAAAAGGAAATTTGGATAATGTATTGAAAACACGTGATATTATCATCGATTCGGAAAAGGATCAATTTTTAAAGGGCTTGCAGGAACACACTGGCCAAAATTTCCGCGATTTGTATGCCGACTGGAATTTAACAAAGCGAAGCGGCGTATTCATCGCCGTAATGGAGAATGTGCATCCGACAGATGTTTTCCATTGGCCGCAGGGAGTTCAGGAAGATACTTTACGGGAAATCATTATTTTAAACAGTATACGAACCCAAAAAAAGCCGGACCAGACGAACTTCTACTGGTTGGACGAGCATATTCTCCTCGTCGAGCGTATAGGCATTCTCATCGATATTGAAAAGCAATTACTCAAAAATGGATTAGCGGAAGAGTTGCGTTTGGCCAAGCGGCCTATGGAACAGCGGATTATTGAATTGTTTAATCTTGAATCGATTTTGAACAGCACTGTTCAAGAGTTGTTTGTGGATTGGAATTTTCAACAGGATCTAAGTTATATGCTTCTGTTACTGAAAAAACAGGACGAATAAGTACCATCCACTCATCCGCCCATCATTATAACCCAACCAGCTGGCTATCAATCGACGGAAAGGAGCTGATAGACATGCCTGAAGAAAAAACTGTGCAAGCCGAAATTTCCGGTTATGTATCCACCCTATTGCGAAAACATTTTGGAAAAGGGCCGACCTCTGTCTTTGTCACCATCAAAAGCCCCTATATTTTCATTCATTTCCGGGGCTTCATCAGTCCGATGGAAAAAACACTGCTCAAGCAAAATGAATGGAAACGGGTATTGGAAACAAGGGATTTGCTGCTGAGTGAGTTGAAGCCACAAATTGCGGCTGAATTATTGGAAATAACAAACCTGGACTTTTCGCATATGTACGTTGACTGGAACCTTTCTATGGAAACCGGTCTGATTCTCGGTATAACGGATGAAAAATCAGCAACCAAAAACTCAAACTGGCCGGCAGAGCTGGATAAAGAAGTCTTTCATGAAAAAATTGGACAAGCAAATGAGGCGTCGCAGCGGAAGCCCGGCTTTATTGAGAGCATTTGGCTTAATGACAGGACCTTGCTTGTAAAACGTCAGGAAATATTGGTAGGCATTGAAAAAGCATTGATTGCCGACGGGTACACTGAAGTTCTAAAGCTGACTAAACGTCCGCTGGAACAGAAATTGCTAAGGGAAGCTTTGTTGGAAAAGACCTTGAAAAGGAAAATAGTAGAAATCTTCATGGACTGGGACTTTGATCTGGATGTGGGTTATATCGTTTTTATTTTGGAGCCGGCCTCACGCAACCATAAATCCTAGGCCAACGCTTATCTTGCAGTCAACAGCAGATAAAAGCGTTTGTCCGGAATAAAATACTTTAAAGATGTAATTCGCTTAAACATCAAATAGTCAATGGTCAAAGGCCTTATAATTTGAATTTATAGAGCCAATACTTTATTATCAGATTGGTAAGTTGATTACAATATAATCAGCTTTCCAGTTAGCAAATGACAGATGAATTTCAAATTACAACCGATACAGCTTCAGCTGTGAATAGATCCAATTTGGTCGAGTATACCAGTCAATAGTGCTGGAAATAACGCCGAAAAGAGGGAAACCTTCTTTTCGGCGTTTTTTGCGTTTTATTGCATAATCACAAAAAAGAAAAAGAGGAGGAAAAGCCAATGGTATTGACCAGGTACAAGAAATCACAAGGAAAAATTGCCATGGGCTTTTTATCCTTTATGCCCCGTGAACAGGATTTTGCCGTTCTCCAGAAAACAATACAGCGATACGAAACAGAGCCGGACTGGCAGCTCTATTTGTGTAGAGAGGGAAATGATATTATCGGAGTGATCGGCATCGAAATAAAGAAATATACTTTCATTGTTCACCACATTTGTGTTAATCCCTCATATCGAAATGGAGGCGTCGGCCATCTCATGGTGGAAAAAGTACAGCAAATGCACGAATCACTCGCTATGTGCACATCTTCCGAAACTCAAGAGTTTCTTGCTAAATGCTGGGATAGACAGCACATTTTGAATGAGTACTTAGTGTAAACAGAAAAATCATTTAGAGGGATTATCAAATTCGAACAGGAAAGGATGAAAGAGTATGCAGGAAATAGAATTCCCACAATCAGTCACGGAAAAGGTGAAATTTATTTTAAATGCTGAAGTTGAAGAACAAGGTGTACAAGTACTCGTTAAAAAGCAGAGAAAGATGGAGATTTCGGCGTACAATCAGTTCTTTAATTGTACAATCGAGCACGATATCTCATTTGAAGATATCGGAAAGAGTGGCGTTGCCTTCAATAAAGCAGAAATTTTTTTACTTCCGGAAGAATACCCCGCATTCTTTTTTACATTAAGCGAACACGATATTCCATTCCCTCCCCAATACCGGCAATGGTGCCAGTCAAATCCTCATATTATCAGTGTTTGTCTCGAATCAGTGGAACCACCGGAACATTTTGCAGAACGCCTGGCAGACGCCCTGCAAATATTCGATATATGACATGCATAGTGAGGACAGTCATTTCAAAATTTCTCAACAAGACTGCAGTAACTGTATCTTATTTGCATAATAGGAAAACAGGAAAAGCATTGATTTTGCTTTTCCTGTTTTATCCTGGAAAGAAAAATTTCAATCGCTCATCTGCATGAAAGTTACCGCTGACAATAATGCAATCATTACTTCACCAACATGAAGAGCACAGCAATAACGGCAGCGCCGCCTAAAAACGCTGTGTAGTTTTTTATAGAGCCTACCCGCAGTTCGTCTTTGAATACATTTACAAGGATCCCTCCTGCAAGTAAGGAGACAGAGATTGCAACGATCACTTCATGTACCGTAAACAGAACAGCAATCAGCCAGCCTATGAAAATTGCCGATACCAAGAACCATCTGCCATATTTATCGTAATCTTCTTTATGAAGGTCTTTAAGTGTATGATCTGTAGCTCCAAAGTGGAGGGCGAGAGCCAGAAAATACAAAGCCAGTTCCCAATTGCTTGCAAAATCCTCCCTCACCAGCAAATATCCGATAATCAGGTTATATAAAAAGAAGAGAGAGATATGGACCATGAAAACACCAAAAGAAGGATTGCCTTCTTTTTCCGCTTCACCAGAACTTTTCGTTTTTGCCACCACGTCCAAACCATAGTAGACAAGCAGTCCGAACAATGCCAATAAATACGTGTATTCGGAAAAGAAAGACAGCCAGCTGCCACTTACAGCTTCATTAATCACCTCAAGGTATTTATTCAGCTCTGGAAAAAGGAAAAGGAATACATAGGAAATAGTCGCCCCACCGGCCAGCGAAAGCCACGGACTTCTGGGGTCGCTTGTTGATAACTTCAAGTATTTGGAACTGAAATGAACCACGATAAATCCCGCAACGAACACTATACTAAGCCAGTTGATGCCATTCATACAACCACTCCTTTGAATGTGTTTGGAAAGCCATTTGCAATTCATTTCGGCTTTAGTTCCTAATCCAATTTTTCCGTCACTGAAGAGAAATCACTATTCGTTTTCATTTATTCCACTTTGTTATTCGTTTACCCCATTTATGGAAAGGTATGCTTATTTCGGCAGCTTCCATCGTTTTCACAGCACCTTCTACATACCAAATAAAAAAGTTATATCACTAAAATGCAATTGGTCCTTTATCTCCATTTATCGATACAATAATACAGGTTATAATTACCTAATAAATAATAATAACTACCCATTATTTATCACTGGTTTGATTGTTTAAAAACCTATTTCAGAAAACTGCCTAAGGCACCAAGATTTTAGTTAATAAACGATGATATATCACAATAAGGAGGTTGTACGAATGGACGAATATCAAAAGAAGGACAACTTCCATGAACACATGTTTGAAGTAATGGTTCAGAACGCACCAGTAAGCATGTACATTTTAGAGGATTGGACATATTCCTATGTCAATCAACATTTTTGCAAGCTTGTCGGCTATACAAAAGAGGAAATGTTACAGCAGAACATTACAACAGACAAGTTAATTCATCCCGATGACTTGTCAATTATGCAGGAAAGCGTCAAAAGAAGAATTGAAAATCAGGAAACCGAGGCTCGTTATCGCCTGAGAGTCTTCAAAAAAGACGGCAGTATGATTCATGTTGAGATTCATGCATCGAAAACTGTAATGAATGGAAAAGCAGTCACATTCGGCACTATTTTCGATGTGACCGATGAAGTCCACGCAACGCTGGAACTCGAGGAAAACCGCGGACGAATCAAATCCATGTTTGATAATAATCCGGATGCAGTCTTCACTTTCGATATGGAAGGGCAATTCACTGATGTCAATCAGGGAGGGGCAGAGCTGTCAGGCCATACACTTGAAGAATTGCTCGAAATTTCTTTTACTCCACTTATTGTTCCCGAAGATTTGCCAATTGCTCTTCATTATTTCGAGGAAGCTCTGAAAGGGAATACCAATCAATACGAAATTTCCATTACCCGAAAAGATGGCCAGCGAAGAGACTTGGAAGTAACCTGTTTCCCGATGAATTTTGAAGGAATCACAGTCGGCGCTTTTGGCATCGCCAAAGATATTACTGACCGAAATCTGCATAAACAATTGCTTGAAGACCTTGTATTCTACGATTCCCTGACCAAACTGCCCAATCGGAAATTGTTTGAAGACCGGTTAAACCAGGTGTTCAAAAATACTGATATACGCAAAAACCAGCCAGTTGTCCTCTTTTTGGATCTGGATCGATTCAAATTCATCAACGATTCGCTTGGCCATCACATCGGAGATGAATTCTTAAAAATAGTGGCGACCAGATTGTCCGAAAATATTCGCCATACGGATACAGTAGGACGATTTGCAGGAGATGAGTTTGCAGTTTTATTGCCCAACTCCGATAGAACAGAAGCGGTCGCTCTGGCGAAAAGGCTGAATGAGACACTGGCGCAACCCTATGAAGTGGAGGGCCACTCCTTATCGGTGTCAGCCAGTATCGGCATCGCTTTCAGTACCGGATCCGGCGAAACTGTAGATGGCCTGATCAAAAAGGCAGATACAGCCATGTATTATACGAAACAATATGGGAAAAATAATTACACCATTTACTCAGAAGAATTGGACCAAGAAACTGCTTATAAATTGACCTTGGAGCAGGATTTAAAATCAGCCGTCAAAAATCAGGAGTTCACGCTCCATTATCAGCCGATCATCGATTTGAAAACAGGAAATATCAACGCAATGGAAGCACTGATCAGATGGAATCATCCGGAGCTCGGGCTGATACCACCCGATCAATTCATCCCGATTTCAGAAGAAAGTGGTCAGATTGTATCAATCGGGAAATGGGTTCTGGAAACAGCCTGTGCTCAAAATAAAAAATGGCAGCAGGAAGGGTATCCTCCTTTTAGAATTTGCGTCAATATCTCAACCATCCAACTGCAGCATCCAAACTTTGTGCAAACGTTAAAAGCTGTACTCGAAGACAAAGAACTCGAATCAAAGTGGCTGGAACTTGAAGTTACAGAAAGTATTTTATTGGAAGATACACAGACCTTAAAAGAAAGCCTGATCAACCTGAAAACCTTAGGCGTTTCCATGTCCATTGATGATTTCGGGACAGGATACACTTCCCTCAGCTACTTAAGAAACTTTTCGTTCGACCGTGTCAAAATTGACCGCAGCTTCATCCAGGACATCGCTGCCGGTTTAAACGGAAAAGCCATCACTTCAACCATTATCTCGCTGGCCAATAAATTGAAGATGGGCGTCGTGGCCGAAGGAATTGAAGATTCAACGCAATTAACCTATTTGACACAAGAAAATTGCGACGACGGTCAGGGCTATTATTTCAGCCGCCCCTTGCCTGCTGAGATGCATATCCTCAGTAAATTTCCCGAAAACATAATTCAATCAATACAGGGCAAAGCAAGTCCTGAGTCAGAAAAAAGTGTAAAAAAATAGTAGAAAGACTTCTATGAAGAAAGGCAAATCCGATGCTTGCACCACAGCATTCGGATTTTTCTTTTTTCTATTTACACAAACCTTTTTCAGCTCTCTGCCGATAGAGAATTTGGTAAGTTTAAGACTGGACTTTTTAAGGGATTACAAGCAGTATCAATCGTCTATAGCTTTTCAGAGGGGGAATACGATGAAATATAAAGGAATAATTTTAGTGATGCTGGCCGCTGTCTGTTGGGGCCTTAGCGGAGTGATTGCCGATATCCTGATGACGAACGGCTGGAATCCCATTGTGATTTCGTTTTATCGCGGGGCCATTGGATTGCTGTTTTTTATAGCATGGTTTTTCCTTCATTTTAAGAAAAACTGGATTGTTTCTGCACCATTATACATGTGGTCATTGATTGCCGGTGTCGGCGTTGCCGGGAATTTCACATTTTATTTCTTAAGCATCCAGGCATCCAGCGTCGCTGTCGCGGCCACATTGATGTATACCGCACCCGTTTTCGTCCTGATTACTTCTTTCCTGCTGCGGCTGGAACGATCCACGTGGTTTAAATGGGGCAGCATTGCCGGAGTGCTTTCAGGAATCGTGCTCCTCACCGGTGCCTACAACATCGACTCGATTGCAGTGAGTTTTTTGGGAACAGCAACGGGGCTTGCATCCGCACTTTCCTATGCCTTGTTCATATTTGCGTTTAAAAAGGCTTCCGAGCTCGGCAAGCCGCAAATCACCTTAACCATCGCTTTCTTGTCATTCTGCCTGATACTATTTTTTATCGCCGACACTCAAGAAACTGTCGCCGTGCTGACTTCTTCCGATATCGGCTTATTTATTCTGTTGGGCATTGTCGGGGCTGGACTCTCTTTTATCCTCTATGTCATCGGGATTCGATTGACCGCCGCATCAACCGCTTCGATGGTTGCCATGGTTGAGCCGGTCACCGCTTCCCTGTTGGGGATTTTCCTGCTCGGAGTCGAACTGACCTTCATTCAAATTATTGGAATGGTGGTTATTCTGTCTACTATTACACTGCTCAGTGTGAAACAGTCTTCGTGATTTTGGTATGGTCAGTGTTTAATTGTTTGTTGGACTGATGTCATGATTACTGCTGGCCACTTTCTTCCGGTTTTTTTGCTTTTCACTCAAATTAATGACTGCTTTGCAGATTCCACTGGAGAGTCTCATTTTCCCGAGAACCAAAAGGGAGCGGACACACCTCGGTGTGCCCGCTCCCAGCTTGTTAAGAAAGAAACGTTAAAACCGATATTCCGCAAAACAGCTTCGAAGGCAGTATCCGACCCCTGCGAGGATATTGCCTTTGCGACGAAGTGCGTAGCACTGCAGGAGCACGATTTTAAGGCTGCTCCTGCATCGCTGCGCTAGCTTCGTCGCAAAGACTCGGCCGAACTACCTTCGGCCAACTCTTGGCTTGCGCTGAGCTAACTCGGTCTCGTTGCACTTCGCCCGAGTGGATCTCAGCACTTCGCTTGGCCCCCTGGGCGTCTTCGCTGTTTTACTCCATATCTCAGATTGCTTTCTCTAAAAGCATATACTTTTAAGTCAGTTTCAAGAAACAAGTATTCCGATTTTACATTGAACACGAGTGAAGCGTCTGTCTAAAACGAAATGATTTGAGAAGTGGACAGTTTCTCGACAGCCTCGGAGCGGGCACACCTCGGTGTGCCCGCTCCCTTTGTTTATTGTTTCTACTCATCTTCCACTCTAATCGTATGTTCCTCATAACTGTCGGTGTTTTTCAAGACGATTGTCCATTCATCCTGTTCCGCATCAAACTCAATGGTTTGCACAGTCAGGATTTCATTTCCAAAGATGTTCGTCGTCAGTGCTTTGTTCAAGACTTCTGTGTCGGACAGGGTTGCGCCTTCAGGAGTTGAGCCTGGGATAACTTCCAATTCCCCAACAGCCGCCTGGGCCGGATAAGAATCGAGCACGCCCCCCTCAAACTGTATTTCCACGTAATCTCCCACCTCAACGTCATCAGGGGCACCACCTGTCCACACGGCGTCATAATATTCTTCTATCCCACCGGTTCCGCTGTAATCTTTGGCTTCCGTACTTACAACCAAAATTCCTTCATCACCTTTATCCATGATATAACCAGTGATTCCAAGCTCATCAACGGGTTCGTCTGAGCTTTCACTGCTGCATCCGGCCAGGGCAACAAGTACAAGTATTGTGAAATAAATTAACGGATTTCGCACAGGCTCCATCTCCCCTTTTACCATTAGACGTTTCGGCAGCTTTTAGTTTCATTTATTTGACCGCCTTTGTCTCTTCTAATGGATTTTTCGGAGCTCTCTCCGGCATTCCAGTTTTGAGATCCAGTTTAGAATCATGGTCATACCCATTCCGCATAGTCTCAGTTGATCAGTGATTCGGTGTTTCCATTTTTTGCTCCAGTATGCTCATTTTCCTTCTTATCCTTCTTCAGCATTCTTTCGATTGGCGGATAAAGCATAAATAAAGGCGCCAGTACGTACACCAATTCTCTCAGCAAATTAAAATTAACCGGCGACCAGTTCACCGCCCCAAAAGTTACCCCGATTAACAAGCCTGCCAACAAAGTACTGATAACCCCACTCTTCACAACACTCAACTTGTGCAGAAACAACATATTAACAGCGCCGGCTAATACTAGCAGCGCCCAGAAAAAGATTAATCCAAATGACGACATCCGTTCAAAAAAAGAATCCCATAAAAAAGGGGGGAGCACATATACTAAACTGACAAGTGGATATCTCCATCTTTTCATTCTTCTCGCTCCTTCCAACGATTTTTTCAGCATTAAATTTTTCCATATTTCTACTTTAACAAAGATGGAAGGCAATTCCCATCCGAAAAACAGAATTATCTGAATACCTATAAAAAAGAAGGAACTCCAGTTGAAGTCCCTTCCTTACAAGTTACCTGTTTACTGTTCTGCGGCGCCCACTTAGAATAGAAATCGCATAAATTACAGATAAAATGATCCCCAAAAATAAAGCGGCCAATAAACCCACCAGTCCCTGGAAGCCAACCCAGCCCACGGTGAATACCAGGAAAAAGAATTGATAACAAAAGCCAAACAAGATAACCGCAAGAGGAACATTAAAAGGAAAGATCCGATTCCAGCCTATAACCAGTAAAATTAAAATAGCAGCCAGTGCAATTAAAACAGTCGTCTGGGACAAACCCCACCCAAATTCATAACGAGACTGTGCCTCTTCCCCAAAAGCAGTATCTGCCGTACTGATCAGGTCGACAATCGTAAAAAGGGCTGTGCCCAAACCCAGCACTAAAACGATGGCTAAAATCACCCGGTTTATTGTTCTTACATTGCTTTCGTTTTTCATTTTCAACCTCTCCACCCCATTATTTCTGGCTGCTCATCATTTCTTCAAATTCCAGTTCAAAACTTTCATACCGCTCAATAGCTTCAGCAGGATTCGGTATATGCGCTAAAATTTCGTCCTGCGTATAAATTTCTCCGCCTTTAATGACGAGATCGATCGCTTTGGTGTTTTTGATATTTTCCAGCGGATTTTTGGATAAGACAATCAAGTCAGCCAACTTTCCTCCTTCGATAACCCCTCGATCCTGCAGCCCGATCGATTGGGCCGCTTTGATAGTCGCCGCCTGCAATGTTTCCATTTCTGAAAATCCATTTTCAACGAAAAGCTCCAACTCTCTGTGCAAGGCCATTCCAGGATAAGTATAGATTCCCGCCGGTGTATCTGTTCCTGTTACGACCGTTCCCCCCATGTCAAAATAAATCTTGCTTACTTTTTTCGTAAATGCCAGAATCTGTCCCAGCTGCTTTTTCAATCCATCCTGATGTCCAGCCATGTTCTCCCACTGCGTATTCAAATGGAATTGTCCTGATACGCTTTCGGTAATCCTGTTTTGAGGATTCCAATAATCGGGGTATTGCATGATTTGATCACTGAGCACCAGGGTCGGACACAGTTTTACTTTATACTTGATCATCTCTGCGCATAACTCTTTAATAGCCGCTTCATCCGGCTCTGTCCAGTTGATTTCATTCCATTCTTCGGGATCCGCCTGCGTACTCCATTTCGGATACAGCGTCTGCAAAAAGCCCGATGCATGTTCGAACCATGTGACACCCATTTTTGCTGCATCGAGCGCATTGACGTCAAATGAATGCAGTAAATCGCAGCTGACTTCCAGGTTATGGAAAGCAGCTTCTTTCACCACTGCCGCCATTTCCTCTCTTTTCAGCCACCCGTATACTTTGATGAAATCTGCACCGGCAGCTATTTGGCGCTTCACTTCTTTTCTGGCCGCATCAGGCGTATGTGCATTGAAATTGCCGAAGCTGTCAGGTCCCCACAAACCGGGCGGACCATCAATCATGCGGTCTGCTGAATAAATGCGCGGAGTCGGTGCACCAGAAGGAGCCTCAATCAGACTCGCCAATTGGAGAACGTTGCCTGCCGTATTTCGCACAGTCGTTACGCCAGAAGCAACAAACTGCGGAGCAAATCCGTCCAGAATATGACAATGCATATCAATCAAACCGGGAATGATATACTTTCCTTCAAGGTCTATTTCTTCTTTATGAGACGGAACTTCCTCCGCTCCTCTATAGATATGATGGATGTAACCGTCCAATACCTCTATCGCTCCTTTTTCTATAGACCCTTTTGCCACATCGATGATTTGAACATTTTTTAGTAGATATTGCTTTGTCATTGCCCGCTATCCCCTTCCATTTGTATCCATTTAGAATATTTCGTGATTCACAGGGAGATTTCCTTTAATATGGAAGAACAAGAGGATAAAAACGGATGAGTTTTAAAATGTATGGTGAAATCTAAAGCATCCTGCATCACCATAATTAGGAGGAATAGAATGACTGATTTTATGGTTGGAGCAATGCTCTTTTTTGTACACTTAATAACCGTCAGCTTAGCTTTCGGCATCTTATCTTCCATTTTTGTTAAAAATGCGAGAAACGGGTATATTTTCTTAACCGTTATTTTGCTATCCGGTGCTTATACTTTATCCGTTGTATTCGGCTTCTCGACAGCGCTCGGCTATTCGATTTTGCTTATGTACCTCTGTTTAGGAATTTTGACGTATTTTAATATAAAGCGAAAAAAGGCCGTTCAAGTTGAGGGAGAGTATAAGTAAATTTAATAGTATATTCCGTATGGAACCCAGCATTGCCCTAATCATCAGTTTTTCCCGCTTTTAGCTTCGGCTTTTGAATGGATATTGATGAAAATGGAGCCCAACATCAACCTTTTCCATTGTTATTCAAGTCGGGGATTCGGCATATAAGCGGATATCCGCGCTCGCCGGTTTTCTCTCCATAGAAATACCAGGAGTGCACCCCTGCTCAACCAACGTTCAAAATCTATTCGATTAAATTATTGAAGCTGCTTTTTTCTGTTTGCTGCATCTTTTACATTTATAAATAAACATTGCCGGCACCTCAATATCTCGACCGAGCCGTTCATATTTATGCAGGCCAATCCTGCACAAAAGACTCTTTTCTTTATTGGTAATAATCGATGAAATAACCAGGAAAATAAAACCAACGATGATTAAAATATAAGGGGCATTGTACAAATTGAATGTTTCACCGACTTCTGCCAGAAGCAGAATGATACCGATTAAAATGAAAACCGATGCGATTGCTTTCAAGTTAGCGAACAAAAAATTCCTCCTTGGTTTCTTATCTTATATTTTTTCCACAAGTACATTATCTTTAATGTCCTGGTATTTATGCCCTTCAAACCAACTCACTTCAGCTCAACCGCTGCCACCAGTATCTCCTGATACAGCTCGCTCCAATCATGATAATAATCCGCAACTTCACTGACCGGAACTAAAATCCTCCGCGCAGATTCATGTTCTGCTTCGAAAGGATGCAATTTCTCGATGTCCATCCTATAAAACACCTGATAACCGATCTTGGGATACTTTCCTCGTTCATCCCAAACCGGATTTTCAGTATGATCTACCATTATGAACCCTATTAGTTCACAGCTCCCTGAAACATATCCCTCTTCCATAGCTTCTCTTTGAAAACATTCCTCGGGGGTTTCTCCCTCTTCAATATGTCCCCCGGGAAAATCCCATCCCCTATGCTTCAAATCAACCAAAAGCAATTGATCCTCATAAAAACAGAAGCCGTGCACGCTGGTAATCAGCCGTTTATCAGGAAGGGATTTACTCTCCTCCCATGACAATTTTACGGTTGCTTTTCCCCATTTCACATATGATCCGGTCATTTATTGACTCTCCTTTGATTGATCAAATAGTTAAATTCTCGTTTTCCGATCAAATAAAACGGAGGTTATTTAATAACCAACAAGGTAAATTCCCATGGTATGTTTTCATCATTCCACCCATGATGTTCATCAAACCGCCGCAAGTTAAAACCACTTGAAACAACTGCGTTAATAATCTCGCTTATTGTATAGAACCTCAGAGAAACATCGGGAAAATCCTGCTGTTCCCCCTCATGAAAGAATTGCTTATAAGCGATGCTTTCGTTGTGCAACCCTTGATCAAAGTAATTTTGGAGATATTTGGAGTCCGGCGTTATGCATCTTTTTAACGGATGGTAATCACTCAAAATCATTCTCCCATCTTTTTTCAGAATGGAGAAAAGCACCACCATCAATTTATCGATGTCATTGAAATAGTGTAAAATACCACCTTCCAAATAAAGAACATCAAAGTAATTCTTATATTTATTCACATCAATATCATAGACATCTCCTATAATGTAATCGATCACCGTATTTGCGCAATCAGCCAGTTCCAAAGCGTATTTTCGGTTTTCCTCTGAGATATCGAAAACTATCACATCTGCACCCAGTAAAGAAAGGGGTACAGCTTTTCTTCCATTCGATCCGCATATATTCGCAACTTTAAATCCAGCAATTTCATCAAAGTATTCCTGATGTTTTTTTAAACTCGCTTTCGGGTCCTTTAAAATTTCCTGTGCTTTGTCATGTGGAGAACCATCCCGCCTATTCCAAAATTCATAAGCACGATATTCCCAGGCTTTCTTATTGATGCCGCTTTGCTCATTCAAGGGAGCTCTTCCTTTCCATGGTTCTAAATTTCATTCCACATATATTGATATCTATCATCATATCAATAAAGGGCATTACTTGAGCAGGATTCCCATCTTTTTTCGAGAATCTAATTAGTAAACGGGGGTCAGAAAATGACGACAGAGATTATAAAACAGAATCAAAAAAGTTGGAATAAGGTGGCAGAGCACTTTAATGGGGTAGATGCTTTGCCAAACTTCGGACCTTTTGCCCAAAACGATGAAGAATTGCACTTGCTGGAATCAATTCAGGATAAGAAAGTGCTGGATATCGGATGTGGCAGCGGGCATTCATTGGCTTATATGGCAGAACAGGGGGCGGCAGAACTTTGGGGAGTCGATTTTTCAGATAAGCAAATCAACACAGCGAAGAAAACTTTACGAGGGCTGGAGGCAAATTTACATTGCGCCACTATGGAAGAAGACATCGGTCTACCTAAAGATTATTTTGATATCGTCTATTCCGTTTATGCCATTGGCTGGACGACTGATTTGAAAAGCACATTTGATTTGATCTATTTCTATTTAAAGCCAGGCGGTTCCTTCCTGTTTAGCTGGGACCACCCGCTCTATGCACATCTACAAAGTGAAAGTGGACAGATTTCGCTGAAAAGTTCCTACCAGGAAGAGGGCATGGTGCGCTATGAGAACTTTAAAGGGGAAAATGCGCCAGTCGTTATTCCGAAAAGGAAATTCAGTACATATTTGAATGCGTTGATCGGAGCCGGTTTCACCATCGAGGAAGTCATCGAAACAGACGTACCCGCCGAATTGAAAAATACTGAAGCCGAACTGTCCGACCGCTATTACTCACTCCACAAAGCACAAAAGTTTCCGACCACGATGATCATTAAAGCGAGGAAATGAGTAGATTAAAAAAAGGATGATTCAGCTTTCAAAAAACCAAGCGCTTAAATGCAAGCGACTTGGTTTTTTATATCGATTGAAGAATTGCAATATAAACCAGCTAATATTTATATAGAAGAAGATTCAAATTCAGCTTATCTCTTTAGTCTGTACTGTATCAGCAGGCTCTTCACTCCTGAATATTCTTCACTGCCTGCTCTGCTGATTTCTTTGAACCCTAATTTTTCGAGCATTTTTTGGGAACGAATATTGGCTTCGTTTGTTTCAGCGTCAAAAGTCGTAATGTGGAATTTCCTCTTAGCGTATTCCATCATGAGCCGGGCGGCGTTTAATCCAATTCCTCTTCCCCATAACTCACTATCCCCAATGGCAATACCTAGTTCAGCAGTGTTTCCTTCAACACCGGCCAAATCTGCATAACCGACTAATTTCCCGTTAAACTCGATTCCCATTCGGATAAAATCTTCAGCAGTATTATTAATACAATGGAGCCACCATCCATAAAGTTCTTCGGGACTTCTGTTTAACTCCCATCCGTTGGCTGAACAAAAAGAGTCATCTTTACTCCACTGTAAAACCGTTTCATAATCGTTTAAGGATAAAGGTCTGAGCTTAATACACGGCGAATTTTTTTCAACAGCACCCATACCTTTTCTCCTCCCCATCACTTTATTCGCAACGTTTCAGAAATAACCATTAAACATTTACCGGTAAATCATAACTGTCGAGAACATATTTTTCTTTGAACCCAACGGATTTATATAGATTTATTGCCGCTGTATTTTCGCATGAAACGCATATAGTCACTTCATCAATACCTGGATAGGAGAAAAGCTTCATCAACGCATCTTTTAAGAGCGCTTTCCCTACTCCCTGCCCTCTCAATCCCTCGGACACAGCAATGTATTCAATATTTCCTTCTCCATGCTCAGGATTAGCTTCTATATAAACATAACCTTTGATCTGAGTTTCATCCTCTTCTAGTACCAATAACTCATTGCGCTCGTTTACCCGATTCAAAATGGTAATCGAATTAAAATATGTTTTGGGAAAGGTTTCGTTATGCAGATTAGAGAAAGATGCGCGGTATTCTTCGCTTATTCCTTTCGAAGTGATCATGGCTTCTGAAGTGAATGTGCCTCTTTTTATATTTAGAACTGTGTCTGCACTTGAATATTTGGCGTTATTTTTCTCAATAAACTTCTTGGCAAAGGAGTTTTCTTTATTGATAAAAAAAGAACAGGTTTTTATCTCCTGGGGCATTTTCAAAAGAGCTTTATTCCATAACGCCTGGGCTACATCAAGATTTTCATCTGTTACAAATGGCCCCCATATATCAGCGTCCCCGCTTTCCAAATCGAAATCCAAACCAATCATGCCCATAAGTTTATCCTGCTCGTAGGCAGCGACCAGCGAATCCTCTATTTTCAAATCAGAAAAATCGTTCATTAAAGAATCATAAATTTCTTCATTCTGCTCTCCGCAAAAACCGATATGACTTCTGTTTTGTCTGTTCATTTTCTCAAGATATTCAGAGACTTCTCTAACAGCGTTTGGTGAAACAAATTTAATCTCCATTTTTTTAACCTCACAATTCCTGTTTGATTCAGCACGAACAAAAACAGTCCTTACAAAAAGTCGATCAGCCCCGCTGGATAAAGAACTTTCTTTCCGTCGAAAAGATCATTCAAATCCATCCATTTTGCATAGGTGATGCGGTCTCCTTCAACCACTTGGAAGCTGTCCCTTTGGTATAAAGCTGAATCCTTGAATCCAACTTCGTAAATCTGCGTTATTTCATGGCCGATCTTGCCCTCTATTTCATAAATGTTTTCCAGACACGTGATATAGCGTCTGACTTCTATGTCGGCTGCTAATTCCTCGTAAAACTCCCTTTGGAGCGTTTCGCTGGATTTCTCACCAAGTTCAATCGTCCCGCCAATCGGGCGATAGTATAACCCCGTCCCGGTGCTGTGCTTTGCTCTATTTTCTTCTAAAAGGATGTGGTTATCCCTATAAATTATTCCCAGCGTATTCGCTCGCGGAGTCAAATCTCATTCCTCCAATATTATCGATTCAGGGTTGGCTATCCGGAAAATAAAACTCTTTATTCTCAACCGCCATTCACTTAAAGAAGTCCAGGATCTCAGCGGTGCTTTTCAAAACGACCAGCTTGCTCTCAAACGGCCTTAACATTTTAAAGATTTCAGGCTTTCGCTCATACTCAAAAACAGTATTGTAATTATAAAGCCTTTTGAGAATCTCCAACGTTGGGTTATAGTTCGCTTTTTCCAGACCTGTTTTCTGCCTGAAATACCTTTTGATGATGCGGCGGCGCCTTATTGCTATCCCAATATCCAAAAACACAATAACGTCAGCCTTCTGAAAAGACTGCAAAACCCACTTGTGATGGACCCCTTCTACGATCCAGCTGTCCGTTTGGATGATTTCAGCCAGATAGGCGTCCCGTTTTTCTTCGGTCCGCATAATGTCTCCCGTCTCTTTCCTTTCCCGGACGACATTATCCAATTCATAACAGGGAATGTTCAGCTTGGCCGAAAGCTTCTTGGCAAAGGTGGTTTTTCCGCTCCCCACTGAGCCGATAATATGTATTCTTTTGGGAATCTCATTTTCCATCTCACACCTCTTTAAATAAGCCTTAAATCTTTACTCAAAGCGTTGCTCTAACAAACTCCTCAAATTTACTTTCCTCCTCGGAAAAAGGGTTATGATTGCTTTCTTCAAAAACCGTCCATTTTGCACCTGGAATCAATTCGGCAATTTCCTCTCCGAAACGCAAAGGGCATTGTGCATCGTATTTGCCGGAATAGATATAGCTTGGAATGCGAATTTTCTTCAATTGTTCGCGGATGTCGTAGCTTGGATATTCATTTTTACTGAAATAATCCAAACGCGCACCGACCACCTTGCCGCTGTTCGGTTTTTTCATGGATTCTTTTAACTTGTCTTCGGATTTATAAGACATCAGCGCCCATTCATAACCAGCCTTTTGTCGAATTTCAAGAGGCGTTGACGGATCATTCAATAAGTCCATGATCTCCATAACACGGGTGAAATTCGGGTTCTTCCTGCAATAAATGCTGTCTTTATCCTTCCCGTATTCGTAACTGGCGGCCGCACCGCCCGCGATTATTTTTGTCAGTGATGCCTGGTTGTTGATGGCGTATTTCAGAGCCAGCATGCCGCCCGTGGAATGACCGGCAAATGCCCATTTTTCATATCCGAATGCTCTTCGGATGGCTTCCAGATCTTTCACGGTTTCGTCCATGCTGTATTCGTCCGGTGAACCTGCACCGACAGACCTTCCCGCTCCGCGCAAGTTAATCAAATAGACGTGATAATCGGCTGTAAATGGGGCTGCCACCGAATTGCCGTTCTGGTTGAATTCACTGTACAGATGGGTAATAGCTAGAGGCTCTCCCTCTCCTTTTTCAAACACTTCAAAGTTTCCTCTGTCAGTTTCGACGATCTTTTCTTTCCACATGTTAGTCCCTGCTTTCTGAAGATCATTTTTTATTGTAGTTAACTGCATAAAAATTAAAGAGGTCATGACAATTGATGAATATCTTCCCAGGCATATGCCACTTCCCTTAACTGTTTGTCGGAGATTTTTACTGATTTGGTATCCGCTATTCGTCCGCCCATCTTTTCATAAAAACCGCATGCACGATTTTCTGCCAAAACCCAGATAAGCATCGAATGGATCCCTTTATCCAGCAAATCACGTACCGCTTTTTTCAAGAGCAGATTGCCAAGACCTTTGCCTTGGTGTTCTTCCAGAATGTAAATCGAATAGACTTCGCCTTTCAGCTTTTCATAGTTCCCTGTTCTTTCTTCCCCGTTGTCAGCAAATCCGACAATTTTTCCGTTTTCATCTTCTGCCACAAACACATCACAACTCTTCAAATTGTTTATCCATAACTGTTCTCTTGCTTCATATGTTAATTGGTTTAAGTATTCATCCGGAATAATATTGCGGTAAGTTGTAATCCAGCTGTCCACATGAACTTCCGCAATCCCCCGCGCATCTGATAAAGCCGCTTTTCGAATATTCATTTCTGCCTCCTTCACTGTGTTCCTAAACCAGCACTTCATTGTCAGCCGTTTCCTCTTCTTCCTTGTAGAATTCCGCCTTTTGCGGCTTCATTACAAAGTAGGAAAAGACGAAAGCTGTCAGCAGCATAATGATTGCGAGAGCGACAATCGTGAGCCGCAGGGAAATCACATCCGCCAAGATTCCGATGGCCAGGATGAAAACCACCTGGACGGCACTTTGGATCAATTGAAAAATGCTGGTGACTCTGCCCATTAACGCAACCGGAATATTGTTTTGATAAAACGTCGAGATTCCCGCATTCATGAAGACATTGAAAAAACCTAGAATCACAAAGCCGATGGTGATGGTCCCGAACGACCATGAAAATGCATAAATGATGTAGCCAACTGCCGTCATGAGCACTCCGATCACAATCATCCCCCTCAGCGAAAATTTAGAAGCAAAAACGGAAAGCAGGATGCCGCCAGTCACCGAACCAATGCCGGTGATGCTGATCAACAAACTGTAATCCACTTCGGACAAGCCGATCACCTTTTGCGTAAAAACAACTTCCTGGGCATCCATGGCGAATGAAAAAATCATGACTCCGATAAAACTCAGGTAAATAAAAGCTATGTATTTGTTTTGGGAGAGAAATTGCTTTACCACTGAAAAATCACTCTGCACTTGTTTGAAGGTCATCGCCGGAATCTTCTCACGGTCAATTGTTTCCTTCTCCGGCAGTCCCGTAAGCAGAATCGCTGCAACCACGAAGAACACCGCATTGATCCAAAGAGTCACATGAATTGAGCTGAGCAGAATCAGCGTACCGGCGATGGCCGGCCCGATGATAAAAGCTCCGGAAGAAGTGACCGAACGGATTGAGTTGAAGCGCTTTCTCTTCGCTTTCGGTACGAGCATCGTCGTATAGGTCACCGAAGACGGTCCAAAAAAAGACTTGGCGACACTCAGGAAGACCAATATCACATAGATGCCGACAATGTTCGGCGCAAACGGCAGCAAGGCGATCAATCCTGCCCGCAACAGATACGTCGTGATGATGACACCTTTCTTGCTGCGGTAATCGATAAAACTGCCGGTCCAGAACTTCGTTAAGATATTGACGATTGGACTTACAATCCAAAGGCCCGCCACCGCCGCTGCAGAACCGGTCATTTGATAGACAATAATATTTATGGCGACCAGGTAAATGAAATCACCGATGCCGGCAATGCCAAGCGAAGCCAGCAGCACTGCCGGATCTTTCCAGTCTTTCAGCTTTCCATTCACTTTGAATCTCCTCCAGCAGCTCGCAATTCAATTTTTAAAAACTTTGCTTTCGCGAAATAATCTGATATTTATATAATAACATTAATTACCATTAAATTTATACACAAACAAAAGGAGAGAATGCGTGTTTTCAGCCGCTTCTCTCCTTTGTTATTTATTTTAAGAAAAATGCTTGCAGGTTACCTTACGTCACCACATATGCTGGTAAGAGTAAGTTAGAACTTGGAGGGATAGAAGTGGCAGAAGGATCCATTAAGATGAGTGAAATGTGGAGTTGGCGGGATTTAATCTATATGCTGGTGCTTGTATTGGTATTGGTTCCTATTTTTATTGAATATGCTTTATTTAATTTTCTGTTAAGCGTTTTTCAGAACGAATTACATGCCGGTACGTTGAACGGTTTCATCATGGCCATCATTTTTACAACGGCACTTTATTTCGTCGTTTTAAAACCCAGGGGCCAATCCTGGAAAACTGTTGGCCTCCAACCATTCGCTATGCGGGAGTGGAGGCTGATAGGCCTTTGGACAATCGTGCTGATTGTTGTGAGCATCGTGTTGGTGATTGCCATGTCTTTTTTAGGTATTGGTACGGAAAACAATAAAACGGAAAGCCTTCAATCCCAGATGACCTTGTTGAATTTCGTAATCGGATTTGTGTCGGCCGCCATCATCTCTCCGATTTATGAAGAAATTTTCTATCGCGGATTTCTTTATCGTTTCTTCAGCAGCCGTTATGGTGTTTGGAGCGGCATGATCACCAGTTCCATTATTTTTACGGTTGTACATATTCCGACGTTCAATACGTTACCAGTAAACTTTGTGTCAGGTCTTATTTTTTCATGGGTCTATCATAAAACGGGATCCATCATTCCCAGCATCCTGATCCACGGAATTTTTAATGGGATTGCCGTGATTCTGACTTCCATTGCTTAAACTCTCCCCCTTAAAACCGGCAGTCAGGTTTTAAGGTTTTTTAGCTGCCAGTTCCAGAAAATCGATAATGGCTGAAGATATGGGGTAGAGCCCCAAGTCAGCGGAAGCTTCGGGGGATTTTCGAACTTCCCAAAACGCATCGGCGAGTTCCGGATTGTTGCCGAACGTTTCTTCAGACAGAATATCGACATCTTCCAAAATGAGCTGGCCTTCCGGGGACGTTGGAGAAATCTCTTTCTCCAGGCAAAGTTCAATCCTCTTTATGATGTTGATCCACTTTTTCGTAGTCGTGTCGCCGCTTTCCAGTTTCGGCAGCCGGTTTGCCAGGATCGTTTGCTGCTCGGCAGAGAAATACTGATTCCAGTCTTGTTCTTTCTTTGCATTCGCCACCAGGGAAATCAAATCTTCCCATTGGAGGTTCCCTTGTAAGTCGAGCAGATTCAAAAGCGACTGGGTATGTTTCAACGAACCCGCAAGCCGCTCAACCTCTTCACTCAATAAAGCCTGATGCGCAAGCAAAATCGCAGACATCGACTGCTCAGCCAGGATGCTCCGGCTGTCTTCCAAAGACAGATTCAGCGACTTGAACAAGAGAATCTTTTGCAGATTCAGAATATCTTCCTTGGAATAATACCGTTTCCCGCCAGCCTCCTTCTTTGAAGGCTGCACCAAGCCAATTTGATCGTAATACCGAATTGTCCTTAGAGAGACGTTTAATTGCTTGGATAATACTCCAGTTGATACATAAGGTAAGTCGTCTTCGCTTTTCATTTTTGTCTGCCTCCTGAAATTTCCTGTATATCCATTTATCTGCGACTGACAATGAGGGCACCGATCCCACTGATCAGCATATAGGCAATTACAAAAATCCATAGATAGGAAATTGCAATCTGGTCATACCCCAAATAGGTCATGGCTACCAGTATTAAAAAGAGCGCACCTAAGAACAAATTGGCAATTATGGCGTAATACTTGCGCATGTTATTGATGGTCCGTTCGTCCACTTCAGGTGTTTTATCTTTCTTGGATTTCACATAAATCAGGTTTCCGATGAAAATCATTATTAATCCGCTCAATGCCCCAAGAACAGCTGACCAGTCAACTCCACTGAAGATGAATGTACCGATAATTACGCCAACGAAGCCACCTGTCGATGCGATCGTAATGTTCCATTGCTGATATTTTTTCTTTTTCATCCTTCTTCCTCCTCTTCGAGAATAAATACTTCCTCAATGGGCAGATCAAAATACTTAATAATTTTTAAAGCCAGTTCAAGACTCGGGTTGTACCTGTTTTTTTCGATGGCCGTAAACGTTTGCCTGGTGACCTGCAAATCTTCTGCCATCGTAATTTGCTTAATGCCTCGCTCTTTACGAATTTTTTGGATGTTATTTTTGACTGGCATGCCGATCCCTGCTTTCAGGAAACTTTTTTGTAAAGATATCTTTACGTTAATTATAAAATACCACTTTCTAAATGTAAAGATATCTTTACTTTTAACTAAAATATTGGCCAGTGCTGTATTGATAGCATCGGCCAATCTTATTAACCTATTTGAATGCGATTTAAATTGATAAGCAATACCTGCGCTAGTAAAGTGCCGCAATAGCTGTAATCCCAAAACATACAATAATTCTGTAAATAAAAATAAGAATGGATTTGCTTTTTTTCCTTTTGCTGTTACCTCTTAATTTTTCGGTTACATAAGTTGAAGTAAAGAATTATATTTTTCATTACGCTTCGGCACTATGAATTGTGCAAAGATTTTTTTCCTGAGCCAACTTGTCGCAAGGGAGGGCCTTCTTCATATGGCACACCTTGCCTCTCGCCCATTCCGGAGCCGCGCCTGCACTTAGTGAACTCTCTAGAGATATGGAGCAAAACAGCGCAGACGTCTAAGGGCATAGGGTTAAATAAGCATGCTCCTGTCTCTGTCCCTGCATCGCATACGCTAGCTTCGGGACATGAAAGTACGCTGCATCGCTGACGCTAGCTTCGAGACATGAAAGGGCGTTGCATCGCTTCGCTGCTTCGTCGCAAAGATTTGACCTCGCATGCTTCGGTCAAAGTCTTAGCAAGCTGTTTTGCGGAATATCGGCTACTATAGATTATTAATATGGTTTCGAAGCTTTACCCCATAATGTCTCATGGATTTAGGCACGCCTCTTATCTCTAACGTTCCGTTATACAGCAATTCACGGACTCGATACTCCAAGTAGAAGTGATGCACCAACTCGTCCAGTCCTGCCACGATCTCTCCGATTAGTTGTGCAACCAGGATAAAATCTTTGCTCGTTTGTTTTTGATGGCGCTCCTCGAGTTTCGCTATGATGAGTGAGTCGAAATGACTTTCCGATACCGTTTGGATTTGCCCATTTTGAATTTGCCCATTTCTCCAAATGCGCAGCACTTCTTCCGTTTCGGAAAGGACAGCCCATTCCCTGTGGAAATGAATCTTTTCTTCTTCACTCAGGGGCAGGTTCTTTTTTTCATTCTCAAAAAATTGTTTCAGCATTTTTGAATCCAGCAATCCAGTATGGAAATAGGCGGATCCATCTTCGGCAGCTATGTACTTTTCATATAGTTCCGTTGTATTCATCAGACAAATGTCATTTGTTTTATCCCGCAGCAACCAGAGATAAAAGCGAAGGGCTGTCTGCTCTTCTGCATTGTTTCCATACCAGATGTAAATCGGAACAGCGGGTTCTATGTCGTCTATCTGCAGCAAGGCATTCTTGATTTTACGCTCATATTCCGCAGTTTCTTCCTCAAAGTTAATATTGTTAAACAGCCATTCTATCCGAAAATCGAGACCCGCTTTTTCCGGCAGTCGCCAAAGTGGTCCTATCGAGAAAGCATCCGGAAAACCGATGACGGTCTTTGGCTGTGCCAGACCAACTCTTAACGAACCTGCTGCAGATTCCGAAGTAACAAGATGAACAGTGTTCGCCTGATTTTCAGCTTTCTTTGGCTGCCGGATCTTTTGAATTTGCCCGTTTACCTCATCTGCTATCCTGTCCAAATCACGATGATTCATAAATATACTTCTGCCTTCAACAGGTTTACTATCCGTATGAATAAACGACTCAAAGTCTTCAGGGGACGCCACATCGTAAGTTTCCATATTGCCGCTCTCTATTAAATCCGTTCCTGTTACATACTCTTCTGCTCGAATTTGATAAACCAAAACGATATTCTCTTCTGTTAAAAAATAGATGAATGGATAATTGACTCTGATGTTTATGGGAACCCCTCTTTTCTTTTCCATAATATTACCATATAACGTTTTTATGATAAGGGTTTGCAGGAAGAAAGCTTCTTCCGTGAAAAAAGAAACTTTCACTTTCTACCTTCATTTTTTATTGCATTTGCAACAAAAAAAGAGTAAGTTTTATTTATACCAAAAAATTCGGAGGTTGCCCTAATGACTGAAATTCTGCGTGAAATCGGCATGATTGCAAGAGCTTTGGATTCCATCAGCAACATCGAATTCAAAGAGCTCGATTTAACCAAAGGCCAGTACCTCTATCTGGTGAGAATCTGCGAGAATCCCGGAATCATCCAGGAGCAATTGTTGGAATTGATCAAAGTGGACCGCTCCACAGCAACTCGCGCTCTTCAAAAATTGGAAATTAATGATTTTATTGAGAAGAAGAATGATCCTGGCAATAAAAAAATCAAACGATTGTTTCCAACCGAAAAAGGAAAAGAAGCCTTTCCTTTCATTATAAGAGAAAATGAGTTTTCGAACCGTGTGGCTTTGGAAGGTTTTACTGATCAGGAAGCAGAACTTGCTGCCCGCCTGTTGCAGCGTATCCGAAAGAATGTGGAGAAAGATTGGGAATCGGTCAAAAAAGGACAGAAACGAAATTATTAAAGGAGAGCGATTTGTACATGACACTCACAAAATGCACATCTGAACAGCTGCCTGAACTCCAGGCCATCAGCCGGGAGACATTTACAGAAACCTTCAAGGAACAGAATTCACCTGAACACCTCCATGCCTATTTGAAAAAGGCTTATAATCAGGAGCAATTGGCGCTTGAGCTGGCGAATCCGGATTCGCAGTTCTATTTTGTCTACAATGATGAAGAAGTCGCGGGTTACCTGAAAATCAACATCGGTGAAGCGCAGTCGGAAGAGATGGGTGATGATTCGCTAGAAGTCGAGCGAATTTACGTAAAGGAAAAATTCCATAAGCAAGGGCTTGGCAAACTATTGCTGGCGAAAGCTTTCGAAATTGCGGCGGAACTGGGGAAAAAGAAAATTTGGCTGGGCGTTTGGGAAAACAATGAAAATGCCATTGCCTTCTATAAAAAGAAAGGATTTGTCCAAACCGGCGCACATCCATTTTATATGGGCGACGATAAACAAATCGATTTGATCATGACGAAAGTTCTTTGAAGCTTTTATCCCGAACAGGTCAACTTTATTGATTATATAAGTTGAACTAAAGAATTTCACTTTCATATCGCTTCGCCGCTTTGGACTAAGCGAAGTGATGAGATCCACTCGGGCGAAGTGAAACGAGACCGAGTTAGCTCAGCGCGAGCCCCCAGGCAAGCAAGCTGTTTTGCGGAATATCGGTTATTTAAAAATATTAGTTCAACTTGTATAGTAATTATCTGGCTGAAAAAAAATGTGGAAGTTCTAAAATATTGTTAAGAGGTCTTCGAAACTGTCCACTGCTTTTTCAAATTCACTCACTTGGCCAAAACCGTATTTCGCATATACGAAAGGAATCCCTGCAAATCTGGCGGCTTTCAAATCACCATCTGTATCTCCTATATATACCGGTGCAGATAAGCGATTTCTTTTGATGACCAGGTTAATATTTTCCCCTTTTGAAAGCCCGGTTCTTCCCGGATTTTCATAATCCTCTATGTACTTCTCCAGATCATGATATTTATAAAACGCTTCTATATAACCGTCCTGGCAATTACTGACGATATACAGTTTATATTTTTTGGAAAGCTCCTTAAAAACCCTATCCGCATCGCCGTAAAGCCTTCCCCCCCTGTTTTTCCAGAAATATATTCTCCACCCGGGAACATTCTGCGATCAATTGCTGCCGGTGCGTATTATTCATATCCGGAAAAAGTTGGCGGCTTATCTCATCCATCTGTAAACCCATCGTCTTTTCCAAGTCTTTTCTGCTTAACTCGGCTATATCGTGCTTTTTTAAAATACTGTTCCAGGCAAGGAGAACAGTATCAATCGGATCCCAAATGGTGCCATCCAAATCAAAAATAATACTGTCCAAATAACCCCTCCTAAACGCGCTTCATCTCTTACTCTTTATCTCTTATTTCTTCTAAAATTTCAATCACCCGGTTATTTTGTTCTCCAAGAGAATCCAGTTTTTTCTCGATTGTACTTGAAGAAATCCAAACTATGCCTATTAGTATAAACCCGATAATAAAGTCCATTCTCCGCCTCCTGGTTCTAGTTGTTTAACTATGCAATGCGCATCAGCATCACTGTTCAAACTGGATTTCTCCCTGCACCATTTCCACATCGTCTTTTGCTGCAATAAATTCTTTCACTTCCTGAACGGAATCATTGTCCATTCGGAGCGTAACGTTTTTGTGTGGATGCAAACTCTGCAGATAGCCTTCTCCATCTTCTGTGACCCACAGATGGTAAGACCGATTTTCTTCATTTTCCATCATGAACTCCATCGAGAGAACTGGCCTTGTGGCAATGATATTGCCCTCTTCCAATTCCTCAGCAGAATTGACTGCGTCTGCAAAAATATCGAGTCCATTGCCGGCATCCAGATATTCTTGTTCAATCAGTTCTTCCGCGCCTTCGTTTTCCCAATAATCCATCCGCATATTTTCTGCTTCTTCGATGACGACCGACGAACAGGCCGAACAGAAAAGCAAAATCAGAATCGGCGACCATTTAATTATCTGTAATTTAACCACCCCTTTTCAAAAAACCTATTCCCTTTTACGAATTGACTGTCTATTCCAAGTCTACATGAAAAATACCGTAAAATGTAATTAATAAACATCTTATAAAACAGGAATTAATCTGTATGGATAAACGACGCAAAGTCTTCAGAAGATGCCCCATCGCAAGTTTCCAGATTGCTGCTTTCTGTAAATTCGCATTTAAAACAGCAAAATTCAAGCGCCTTTTAAAGTGAAGACGGTAATCTCGGGGGGACAATTAATGCGCAGAGGCAAAACACTGAATCCAACTCCGGCATTTATATATAATTGGTTTCCAGCTGATCCGTAATCTTCGATCCAGCCATAGACATGCTCCATTTCACCATCAGACATTAAAGCAGTATACGACCATTGCGGTGTCCCGGGAATTCTCATTTGTCCCCCATGGGTATGGCCGGCAACCGAAACAGGGGCTGCCTCTGCGGGCAACGTTTCGAAAGTTTTCGGATTATGCATCATGACAAAGCGGGCTGCCGAATCTGGAACGCCATCAAAAGCTTCAGCCGGCTCTGCGTTTTCTGGCCAATTCGCTCCCAGTCCCACAAGATGGAGTGATTCTTGTGAAGCAGTTCCCGCTTCTACCCCGTTCTCCGTCAAGTTCAGCGCGACAGCTTCATTTTGAAGCACTGTGATCCCCACTTCCTCCAGCACAGAACTCATCTCTTGAGCCAACTCTTCGTTTGGTTCTGCTGTTTCTGATGCCATTCCATAATCATGATTTCCAAGCAAAGCGAAAACCGGAATATCTGAATCGGTTAAGGGTTGGATTAATTCTTTGACCCGTTGCCTTTCTAAATCTTGGTTATTCACCGAATGATAAACATAGTCCCCTAAAAAGAGCACGACACTTGGATTCATTTCCACCAACTCTTCTGCCATTTGCTCGACAGTGGAATCATTGTCCATCCACATCCCTATTTGGAAATCCCCGATGACGGCAATTTCTTTATCTTCCCAGACTGCCGGCAAATTCGGGATTGCTGCTTCCTCTTCTTTTACTTTAACAAAATAAGGTTCTACCAGCCCCCATATTAAGAGAATTATTAAAAGAGCTCCTAACCCGAGAAGAAACCTTTTAAATATCTTCATTTTCTTCATCTCCCTCTTTTTTTGTCCGCTATTTATGAACGCCTGATTTTCTGCTTGCCTGATTTATAAGTGGAAGCCAAAAAACTCCGTAAAGCACGGACCGGACGCACGTTGCTGTTGCTTTGCCATTGGACCCATTCCAGAGCCAGCAAACACAGAATCAGCCAGACGGTTCCTGCAATAAAACCGGCCAGGACATCACTTGGAAAATGTGCACCCAAATAGATTCGGCTCGTTCCGATTAAAATAATCAAGATACCCAAAACAGTTAGCGCCAAATATTTTACCCCTCGTTTCTGAGTGCTCCTTACGAACAAGTAAGCGAGGAATCCATAAAACACCAGCGACCCCAACGAGTGGCCGCTCGGAAAACTGAAGCCGATCGCATCAATGTCTTCATTGATGGAAGGACGGCCTCTCCCATAGAATTGTTTCAACAGCCATGTCAGCAGACCGCTGCCTCCAACTGCGATGACAAAGAAAAGGATCCCCCATTTATCTTTGTCTTTAAACCAAAGCCATAAAATTACCACAACTGACAATGTTGTCAGAAACCATACAGAACCGAGTTCAGTGATTCCGATATAAATGAGATCAAGCGTAGAAGTTTCTATTCTTTCAAAAAAGCCGATAATGCTGTTGTCAAAGTTTCGCAATTCGTTCTCCAGAACTTCTTCCGCCAGTTCTGCGAACAACCAGATAAATACACTTGCTATTCCCAAACCAATTAATAATATCAAAGCAGGCAAGCCCACTTTCTTATTTTCTTCTTCCATAAATTTTCCCCTCCTCATTAGATAATATGGTTTTTCTTAAATGAAAAACTTAATATCCCTGTATGTAACTGGAAAACACTCCAAGCGATCTTTTCTTTCTTCAATTCCATTCCGTCAATCTGCTGCAAACAAGTAACGTTTCGGCGCGTTGCCCCAAAAAAAAGGTTAACAGGTAGTTACAGACAACGTCACTAGGGGTTTCGGTACAATTAGAATTCGGCCATTTGCATCTGCAATCTCAACTTTTTTGGATAGGATAAGTAAACTTCAGGCACTTCCCCGCAGTCAACAAAAAAATCACAACAAATAAAGAAAGAAAGAGATGTACTGCTTTTGATTCACAGTTCACCTCCATAATTGCTGATTCAGACTATTTCTCTTCATCGCACTCTTTTTCATTCTTCATCTTCTTCGTTTATATCAAGATCCTCATCTTCTACAGCATCTTCCACCCCTTCATCTTCTACTTCTTCTTCCAGCTCATCGACAGGTTCTACCTTGTCTTCTTCTATTGAGTCTTCCAGTTCCTCTTCTTCAATTTCCTCTTCCAGTTCATCTCCTGGATTGCATGCTCCAAGGAAACCAAAAGAAAGTGAGAATGCTAAACCCAGCTTGACAAGCATCCGTGAGTTTTTCATTGTTGTCCCTCCATTCTCTTTGAACTTTTTTACTCTTTTATATAGGCTTACCCATCTGTCCTAAAGAAAAACTCAATTTTCTATATTTTTGTACTCAATGTAATCTAATACCCCTTCTATAACAGGGTCTCTGCCTCGTCTCTGTAAAATCCATATAAAATTGAATATTATATATTTATCTTTTCTTGTAAAGATTAGGCCTTATAAATTCGGGAATGATAACTGGAAACGGCAATTTGAAAGGATGAGCGGGATGATCAAAAGTAAAATTCCGACAGCAGCAGGTTTCCTTTTTTCTTCTGCCCTCCTGTTGGGAGCCTGCGGCAATGAAGATGAGGTTACACAAGTAATATCGGAAGAAGCAATTGATTACGACGGTGTGGAAGATGCCAATCCCGGCGGCGGCCTCGAAGATGAAAATATAGGCGGTGAAGTTTTCGGTTTTACGGATTTCGAACTCGAGATTGACTACATCGACCAGGACGATGCAATAAGCATCTCTTATGAAGAAGACCGTGATCTGGTGACAGCCAAATATGAAAATCAAGTCACCGATGAGGAACTTTTAGGCAATGAGGCCTTCAATTTAATTGGGGCGGCGCTTGCTGAACTTGAAGTGACTTATCCCGATGGAACCGATAAAGTATACGAAGCTTCAGGCAACTGATGTCCCAGTAAACCATTCGGCAGCGAATACACACACCGCTTTGGACAAAAAACGGAATGATGTTACCCAGTTGGGTGCCTTTAACGTTGGTTAGGATACTTTATACGCTTTTTATTCCATATAGACTAATAGAAGATTTCACTTCAATGGAAAGTGGAATTTAAACCCGACTGGCCGGGCAATAAAGATCAAATGTTTATCATAATATCAAACGGGTATTCATTCAGCATAAGACACATTAAATTGAAAGGGCGGAGATTTATGATTAAAAATAAATGGATTAGAATCGGAGCAATTGGAGTATTATCTACCAGCATGCTGGCAGCTTGTGGTGATGAAGAAGTTCCAGAAGATGCAGAACCGTCAGAAGTTTTAGAAGATGAAGAGCAGGCTGACGAACTGGAAGAAGAAACAGATACAGATGAAGAGCAGGCCGACGAACTGGAAGAAGAAACAGATACAGCTGAAGAACAAGCGGATGAACTGGAAGAAGAAACGGATGAAGCCGCTGAAGAAGTTCTTGATGATATCGACTATGGAAACATTGATCCGATAGAGTTAGATACAGTTTATCTGACACCTCTTGATTGGACAGTAATGGAATTTGATGCTTATGTGCAAGAAGAACATGGCCAAGCTCTTGCTGACTTCGATGATTTCGCAGACCTTGAAAGCACAGTTGGCCCTGCGGAAGATATTGAATAATCAAAGGGATTAATGAAGAGAATAGAAAGACCGAAAAGGACAAGGCTTATGCTTTGTCCTTTTTCCATTTCATAAAATCCTTTCTAAAAAATGCGGGGCTTTTATCAACTGAACAAAGACATTAAGCATTAATGTGAAATTCCTGGCAAAAGCCCTCTCAGACTGAAACGAAAATTTCTCATTCGCCACTTCAGTTACTGCGTTTACATTTATTCCTACCGGGAAAAAAATAATAAAAAGTTGCAGACTCAGCAATAAACTCAAGTTTTAAAACAGCGGTGACAGTTTGATTACCAGTACTCAGAAATCAAGAAGGAATGCCTAGTGCTTCATTATCAATTGGTATTTCGGCATCGTCGCCGAAAGAAAGCGGGTTGATTGAATAAAAAACTAAGCGACTTTCTTTAAAGAAGCAGAACTCATGCGCTGCCAATCATTTTTCACTCAGCAGTTTTTCTTGAATCTTCTATATAATCACTTCCTCCTTTTGCAGTTATATTATTCTCCTGTGTCTGAACACAGGTGAGAATTGACATTCGCTCCTTCTCGTCTTCTTTACAATTTTCGTTGATGAAAAAACTGAAATCCACAAGGAGCTTTTCGTTTTTCGGCTTTTTCAGTTCACTAAAGCCATCGGGCAAATGCTTCTGTAAAAGCTCCCAACTCCAGCTTTACTTTCTCCCTATATCTAATGACGAAGAGCCTAAAAGCAGAGCCGAAGAATTTAAATCACAAACCAAAAAAACAGCATCAGGAAAGGGAGAGCAAAATGAAAAAAAGAATCGCACAATCTCTCTTGTTCATAGGTTTACTGGCGACTTTTATCTTTATCTGGGCTTTAGTCGAACCATATTTTATCAATATAGAAAAAGAAGAAGCAATCATCCCCCACTTGCCGGAAGAATGGGAAGGTAAGCAAATTGCAGCTGTGGGGGATTTTCAGGTTGGCATGTGGATGGGTAATGAGGCGACTGTCCGAAAAGCGGCTGAGGAGCTGGTCGAAATCAAACCTGAGGCTGTGCTTTTGTTAGGTGATTATGTTTATCACTCAGTACAAAGTGAATATGTCGAAAGGCAGAAAGTCGCTGATTTGATTCAGCCATTAACTGAAGCCGATATTCCAGTATTTGCAGTTCTTGGCAATCACGATTATGTGGTGGAATCAGACGGCGCAGAACCAAACGAGTTAAAAGCGCAGCAAATAACTTATATATTGGAAGAGCACGGGATTACCGTGCTGCAGAACGAAGCGGTCCCTCTTACTTTGACAGAAACTGGCGTGCTCACGGAGACAGCTTCACCGAACGCTCTTTATATTGTGGGCCTGGGAGCCTCATGGCCGGGAATGTCTGATTCCGCCACTGCATTGGATGGCGTGCCGAATTCAGCTGCCCGTATAGTCATGATGCATAATCCAAGCGCTTTCGCAGAATTGCCTGAAGCGTCTGCGCCAATTGCGGTAGCCGGTCACACACACGGTGGACAAGTGAAAATTCCATTGATCCCGAAAGAATGGAGGCTTAAAGAAGAAGAACATGCCGATTACGGCTGGGTTGACGATTATGGCGCAGCTGGAAACGCGTTGTATATCAACCCTGGAATCGGCTTCAGCAACCGTCCGATAAGGTTCAATATGCCGCCCGAAATCACAGTTTTTACTTTAAGGTCTGAATAGAAGTTTTTCACTGAAACTGCAAAAAGATGACCCGAAATCATTAATAGTGATTTCGGGCCATCTTCTAATCTGCTTCCGTTAATCTAATACTTCTTCTTCAAGCGGCTCTTCTTCGACCCGGTCCTCATCATTGCATGCTGCAAGGGAGCTCATCGATAAAATTGCTGCTGCACCTAATCTCCACCACTTAGATTGTGTCATTGTACTCCCTCCTTTTCAATTATTCTGAATTTCATAGTTCTATACTTACCCAAAAATATCAGCTCAAAACATATGGACTTCCCAGTAAATTTTGAGTTGGATTGAATTGAAATTTCACTCACTTTTAAACAAAGTGAAGCTTAAATTTATGTTAGTAGTTTAGAACCACAAAAAAGCAGGAAGAACCATTTCACTGGTCTGTCCTGCCTTTTTAGTAAGTTTACGGTGAGTATACCTATCCGAACGGAATAACTTTGGTTTTTAATTATTTCCCGGATTTTGTCCACTCTTATTAATCACCTGTGCGCCGTCTGGCCCTGCCAGAATCACTTTATCCGTCATGTCGATGAACAGGCCGGTTTCCACGACGCCGAGCAGAAGTTTGAGCTCGCTATGCAGCGCGCGCGGATTTTCAATGGATCCGAAAGCGCAGTCGAGGATGTAATTGCCGTTGTTCGACACGAACACTTCGCCTTCCCGCTCCCGCAAGACTGGTGTGGCACCGAGCGCCGCGATTTTGTCGGCCGTGCGCTGCCACGCAAACTGCAGCACTTCAACCGGCAACGGAAACTTGCCGAGGCGGTCGACCATTTTCGAGCCGTCCGCGATGATGATGACCCTTTTGGCGTGTGCGTTGACGAGTTTCTCGCGGACGAGCGAGCCGCCTCCGCCTTTGGTGAGCTGGAAATCCGGATCGATTTCATCCGCTCCATCAATCGCAAGATCGAGCATTTCGACTTCGGAGAAATCGGTCAGTGGGATGCCGAATTCCTTCGCCCAGCCTTCTGTCCGCAGTGACGACGGAATGCCTTTGATGTTGAGGCCCTGATCAACAAGTTCACCGAGCCGCTTCAGCAGCCAGTAGACGGTCGTGCCGGAACCAAGCCCGAGCACCATGCCGTCTTCAACATATTCAACTGCCTGTTCAGCAGCTGCTTTTTTGTATAAATCCTGATTTTCTGCCACTGGGAACGCCTCCTTATGCCTGGCTTAAATAGGAAACGACGTCTGCCATCGCTTCTTCTGCATCTTCACCGATTGTGCGGATGTTCAATTGGTCGCCGTTGCGCAATTGCAGTGTAATCAGACCGAGGAAACTTTTCAGGTTGATTTCATATGGCGTGCCGTTGACTGATTTTTTCAGGTAAATCTCCGACTTGTATTTCTGAGTTGCTTTGCTGACTTCGACGATGGTCGTCTTATCCGAAATATTGACGGTAATGTCTTTCGATACGCTTTTCTCCATGAAAATTCCTCCTTTAATTTTACAGCTTGTCCTGCAATTCCACTTTGTTTTTGACGCCTTTATTGACCAGATAGGTCGGGTAATAGCCGGACAGCACATCGGCCACGTTTTCTGCTGTCTTGCGCTTAAGTTCTGTTTCCGCTTCCACCGAATAAAATGCGGAGTGAGGGTTCAGGATGACATTGTCCATATCAAGCAGCGGATTGTCAGCGGCAATCGGTTCTGTTTCCAAAACATCAAGCCCGGCGCCGGCAATTTCTCCTGCCTGCAGCGCTTCGATCAATGCCTGCTCATCGATGATCGGCCCGCGAGCCGTGTTGATGATGAACGCTTCTTTCTTCATCATAGCGAATTCTTTTCGGCTTATCATCTTTTCCGTATGCGCATTGAGCGGCACGTGGACAGAAAGGTAATCTGACCGTTTGCACAGTTCTTCAAGCGTAACGAGTTCCACGCCTTGTGCAGCCGCCACTTCCGGTGCCACAAACGGATCGTAGGCAATGACGTTCAAATCAAAAGCCTTCGCTTTTCTAGCGACTGTCTGTGGGATATTGCCGAAACCGACAAGTCCAAGCGTTTTCCCTTGAAGGCGGTAGATCGGCACAGCGACTTTAAAGTCCCATTTGCCGTTTTTCACCGCGTTGTTCAGGAGCGTCACTTTGCGTGCCAGTGACAATAGCAACGCCATCGCGTGGTTTGATACTTCATCGAGGCAATAATCGGTAACATTGCCAACGATGATGCCCTTTTCCGTCGCAGCATCCACATCGATCGTGTTGAAGCCGACGCCGTAACGGGAAATGACTTTGCAGTTATCGAGCTGTTCGATGACTTTGCGTGAGATCGGTGCGTACTGGTTGATCAAGGCATCGGCATCTTTGCACGCAGCGATGACATCATCTTCCGTTTTGCATTGCTCGAAAGTAAGTTTGATGCCGAGCTTATCAAGCACGGCTTCTTCCGGTGCAAATGTGCTGTATTCATAGTCAGTAACGACCACTTTGAATGGGCTCATGGGGTTCTCTCCTTTAAGGTGTATAAACAATAAATTTAAGTAACCGATATTCCGCAAAACAGCTTGCTTGCCTGGGGGCTCGCGCCGAGCTAACTCGGTCTCGTTTCACTTCGCCCGAGTGGATCTCGACACTTCGCTTGGTCCCCTGGGCGTCTTCGCTGTTTTGCTCCATATCTTATAGACTCTCTTCACCAAAGTTAATCCTTCAGCGATGGCGCGGCTCAGGACGGGGCGTAGCAATAAGACGAGTGGTCTTCTCGGCTTATTGCGGGAGCTTAGTCCAAAGCGCCGAAGCGTTGTGTACTAGATGACTCTTTGATTTAAATTAGTATTTACCACTCAGCAATAGAACCGTCTTTATGGCGCCATACCGGGTTTTTCCAGTTGTGGCCGATTTTCGCCTGTGCGCGGACAAAGTCTTCATTGATGGAAATACCGAGACCAGCGTTTTGCAGCATGTCGACATAGCCATCTTTGTATTCGAAGACTGTTTTGTCGTTCAGGTAATCGAGAAGGTCACTGCCCTGGTTGTAATGAATGCCGAGGCTCTGTTCCTGAATAAAGACGTTATGCGATGTGGCATCGACCTGCAGGCAGGAAGCCAGTGCAATCGGGCCAAGCGGACAATGCGGCGCAACCGCTACATCGTAAGCTTCCGCCATCGCGAATATTTTTTTGCATTCCGTGATACCGCCGGCATGCGACAGATCCGGCTGGATGATATCGACATAGCCGTCTGACAGGATCTTTTTAAAATCCCATTTCGAGAACATGCGCTCACCCGTAGCGATCGGAATATTGGTAATATGTGCGATTTCACGAAGCGCTTCATTGTTTTCCGGCAGAACCGGCTCTTCGATGAACATCGGACGGAATTGCTCGAGTTCTTTGACGAGGATTTTTGCCATCGGTTTATGTACACGGCCGTGGAAATCGATGCCGATGCCGACATATTTGCCGACTGCATCACGAACAGCCGCAATACGTTCAACTGCCTGATCGACTTTTTCGTATGAATCGATGTACTGCAACTCTTCCGTACCGTTCATCTTCACTGCGCTGAATCCGGCTGCTACAGCTTCTTTTGCTGCAGTGCCGACATCGTTCGGACGGTCTCCCCCGATCCATGAGTAGACACGGACTGAATCGCGGACTGCTCCGCCCATCAATTCTGAAATCGGTGCATTGTGGTATTTCCCTTTGATGTCCCACAGTGCCTGATCAATCCCGGCGATGGCACTCATCAAAATCGGGCCTCCGCGGTAAAAGCCTGAACGGTACATCGTCTGCCAAAGGTCTTCAATGCGGCGCGGGTCTTTGCCGATCAGGTAATCGCCCAGTTCATGGACAGCGGCTTCCACTGTAGCGGCGCGCCCTTCAACAACTGGCTCTCCCCAGCCGACAATGCCTTCGTCGGTTTCGATTTTTAAAAACAGCCATCTCGGCGGAACGATAAATGTTTCCAGCTTGGTGATTTTCATAAATAAAACCCTCGTTTCTTTTTGTTGAATAACTTCTTAATTGTTTATAGTTTTCCGTTATTAAATGAAATCGCTCCAGGCGGACGCTTTCCGCGGGGAGTGGCCTGAGCCTCCTCGGTCGTTGCACTCCCTGCGGGGTCTCAGGACTCACTCTTATTCCCGCTGGAGTCGCCGCCTTGCGCTCTTTCATTGAGATTCGGTTGAAATATTAGCTTTTCTCCTTAGAAATGAAACTTAAGTGAGCTCTCTTATTAATTAACGTTGACGCAACGTTAGTAATTAATAAATAGAGCCTCTACAGAGATATGGAGCAAAACAGCGAAGACGCCTGCGGGACCAGCGAAGTGCTGAGCTAACTCGGGCGTTAAGCCCGAGTTAGCTCAGCGCAAGCCAAGAGTTGGCCGAAGGTAGTTCGGCCAACTCTTGGCGACGAAGCTAGCGCAGCGATGCAGGAGCACGGGTTTTGGCAAGCGAGCTGTTTTGCGGAATATCGGTTCGAAACAAATATAAAATTTCAACTAACGCCCAAAAGCGCTTGTCGCAGCGCTTTTAACTTCTTGCATATTTAATTTTTTCGATGAATTGACGAGACAGGTCGGTCAATACTTCATAGCGTTCTTCAGCGATTGCTTTGCTGTCGACAAGGGAGCCGCCAGCTCCGACTGCCACGGCACCGTTCTTGATGAACGTTTCGACATTGTCGAGCGTTACGCCGCCTGTTGGCATCATCGGGATGTGGCTGAGCGGGCCTTGCAGGTCTTTGATGTAAGCTTCCCCAAGTGCGGCACCCGGGAAGATTTTCAACAGGTCGGCACCTGCAGAATAGGCATTGACGATTTCAGTGGGCGTCATGACGCCAGGGATGGAAATGCGCCCGTAGCGGTTCGCCATCTGGATCGTTTCGATATCGAAGCTCGGGCAGAAAATGAAATCCGAGCCGGCATCGATGGCCATTTTAGCAGATGGTGCGTCGAGAACGGTTCCAGCGCCGACAAGGACGCGATCACCGAATTTTTCTTTCAGTTCGCGGATCATGCCGAGTGCACCCGGTGTATCCAATGTGATTTCAAGAGCACCGGTGCCCCCTTCGACAAGCGCTTCCGCGATATGGTGAATTTGTGATTGTTTGGGTTTACGGATGACTGCGATGAGGCCTGATTCTTTTAGGCGAATAAGGTTTTCCCACTTTTTCATGGCTGTTTCCTCCTCGATTTAGCGTTTTACGTCACGGTTTGCACCGGCGGGTTTCATGAAGCGTTCGACTGCTTCAAATGTCGGCAGCCCTTCGATGTCCCCGCTGACTCCCACGACCATTGCGCCTATTGCATTAGCGCGGCGGACAGTTTGTTCCATTGGTTCTTCACTCAGAAGACCGCTGATGACCCCTGCAGCAAAGCCGTCTCCGGCGCCGACAGGATCGACAATACGATCCACAGAGAAACCTTCAACATAAACTTTCAGATTATTTGAATACAGATAGGCACCTTTGTCACCCAGTTTGATGACAATGATTTTGTCGCTGTCTCCGGCGAGTGCTTTCGCTACTGCTTCAACGTCCGTTTCCCCGGTCATCAGCTGGCCTTCATCGAGTCCTGGCAGAATCACATCTGCGTTGGCAGCGATTTCGTTGAAAGTTTTTTTGGCCTGTTCAGCACTCCATAGTTTAAGGCGCAGATTCGGATCAAAGACGATCATCGTACCGTTGCGTTTTGCGATTTCAATCGCTTCCATAACAGTTGCGAGCGCTGAATCGCTGAGCGCCGGCGTGATGCCGCTGATATGCAGGATGCGTGCGGCAGCGATTGCGCCGGCGTCCAATTCAACCGGCTGCATCAAGCTCGCGGCAGAGCCTTTTCGGTAATAATAGACATTCATATCTTCCGGTGATAATTGTTCTTTGAACAGCAGGCCCGTCGGCGCTTCATCTGTCAGAAGACAAGAAGAAACGTCGACGCCTTCTCCGCGTATGCTTTTCAGCACAAAACGTCCAAACGGGTCATTGCCAAGTTTGCTGAACCAGGTGACGGAATGGCCGAGCCTTGTGAGCCCTATGGCTACGTTCGATTCCGCTCCACCGATTTTTTTGGGAAACTGGTGGATATATTCAAGCGGCAGCATCTGCTCCGGCTGGAACAGCACCATCGTTTCACCAAATGTAAACACTTCTGATTTTTTCATATGGACACAACCTTCTGGAACATATTTCCAAATTTCATTACTCTGGAATAAAGAACATCGTGATAGCCGGAACGAATGTCAGGAATAATAGTGTGACGATCATTGAGATGACAAACGGCATTACTGCGCGGGACAGTGATTCGATCGAAACGCCGGAAATTCCGGATGCGACGAATAAGTTGACCCCTACCGGCGGTGTGAAGAATCCGATTGCCAGGTTGACGACCATCAGGATACCGAAATGCACCGGATCGTAACCGATCTGTACTGCAATCGGCAGCAGGATCGGTGTCAAAATGATGATGGCGGCAAGCGTATCCATGAACATACCCACGACCAGCAATAGCAGCATGATCAACAGTATGATGACGTATTGGTTCGTGGAAATCGACAGCAAAGCATCCGCAATCTGGACAGGGACCTGTTCGATTGTCAAAAGACGCCCGAAAGCATTCGCTGTCCCGACGATGATCAGCACGGTCGCTGTCGTCAACGCGGAATCGATGATGACTTTCGGCAAATCACGGAATTTCAACGCGCGGTAAAGGACCATCGCGGCAAATAAACCGTAGACAACTGCAATAACAGCGGCTTCTGTCGGCGTGAAGTAACCGCCGTAAATACCGCCGAGAATAATGATGGGAATGAGCAATGCCCATTTCGCGTCCCAGAATGCAAGACCGATCTTTTTAAGTGAAGTTTTTTCTTCAAGGCCTTTATAGCCTTTTTTCTTCGAATAGAAATAAGCCCAGGCGATCATTGAAAGGCCGACAAGAATTCCCGGCACGATACCGGCGATGAACAGGTCACCGATAGAAACGCTTCCGGTTACACCATAGATGACCATCGGAATACTTGGCGGGATGATAACCCCGATCGAGCCGGCTGCCGCTACGGTAGCCGTTGCGAATTTAATGTCGTAACCCTGGCGTACCATGGCAGGAATCATGATTCCGCCGATAGCCGCAACTGTTGCGGGACCGGAACCCGAAATGGCAGCAAAGAACATACACGTGATGATCGTTGCGATGGCGAATCCGCCGGTTCTGTTGCCGACCAGCGCGTTTGCTACATTGAAAAGACGTTCGGAAATGCCGCCCTTACCCATGATTTCTCCGGCAAGGATAAAGAATGGCACTGCCATCAATGGAAAGGAATCGACCGATGTGATCAATTCTTTCGCGAGGAATTCAACCGGTAAACTGCCGGTATACATAATTGTGATTAGCGTAGATAAACCGATTGCGATACCGATCGGCACCGTCAGAATCAGCAATAGCGCAAAACTGCCAAATAAGACTGCAATAGTCATTCTATAAACCTCCTAGATGTTTCATTCCGGGCTTACCCTAGTTTTTCGATTTTTTTATCCTGATTCATTTCATGCTTCAGCGCTTTGATGTGTTTCACCAGGTTCTGAATCAGGCGAATCAACGTCAAACCCATGCCGATTGGTGTAGCCAGGTAGATAAGCCCCATCGGAATCTGGTTGGCCGGAGATTTTTGGCCGAATGAAAGTAATTGCATCGCAATATCGAAACCGTACCGGATAACGAAGATGGCAAATGCGATAAACAACAGATTGGCGATGATCGTCAAAATGATTTTGCCTTTATTTTTCAGCATCAACAGCAGGACATCCACTTTGATGTGCCGATCTTTTTTGACACCATAGCTGATGCCGATATAAACGAGCCAGATAAAGCAATAGCGCGCCAGTTCTTCAGTCCAGGATAGCGAGTTGTCGAGTTGTCTCATGACCACTTGCATAAAAATGACCGCAACCATTATCGTGGAAAACAGAACCAATAGCACTTCCTCGATATGCCGGTCTAACCAATGTAGGATTTTCATGTCGGTCTCCTTTATCAATAAGTATTTATATGTTTACAGGGGAGGTGTTTTAAGGAATGTCCATAAATTAAATAGCAAGAAAACGGCTTTGAGGAAAAGTCCTCCCCAAAGCCGTTTGTTATTTATTACTCTGCCAATTCAGCTTCAGCAGCTGCGATTGCATCGTAGACTTCCTGAACTGTTTCTTTACCGATTTGTTCTGCGTACTCGTCAAGGACCGGTTGAACAATTTCAACCATTTCCGCACGTGCTTCAGGAGTTATGTCGTTGTAGTTCATTCCTTCTGCTTTCAACTCTTCAGCATATTCTGCAACAGCTTCACGGTTAAGTTCGCGGTTAAGCGCACCAGCTTCAACAGCTGCTTCTGTTACGATTGTTTGCTGCTCTTCAGTCAATCCATCAAAGAACTCTTTGCTCATCAGGAAGACAAATGGGCTATAGATGTGGTGGGTTGTAGAAACGTAATCCTGAACTTCGTAGAAACCTTGCAGGTAGATTGTCGGGATCGGGTTTTCCTGTCCATCAACAGTACCTTGCTGCATTGCTGTAAACAATTCACCGAATGCCATTGGTGTCGGGTTTGCTCCAAGTGCACTAAAAGCGTCAAGGTGCAAGTCGTTTTCCATTGTACGCAGTTTCAAACCTTCGAAATCTGCTGCAGTTTCGATTGCACGTTCGCTGTTTGTTACATCACGGAATCCATTTTCCCAGTAAGCCAATCCTACCAAGTTTTGATCTTCCAATTTATCAAGGAATTTCTGACCAACTTCGCCGTCCAATACCATATCCGCAACTTCTTCGTTAGGGAATAGGAACGGGAAATCAAATACGCTGTATTCTGGTACAAAGTTAGCGATTGGTGCTGTAGAAGGAATTGTTACTTCCTGTGAACCAAGTTGCAAAGCTTCAGTCATTCCACGGTCATCGCCCAATTGGCTGCTGTGGTAAGTTTCAACTTCAATCGCGCCGTCAGTTCTTTCTTCCACGAGTTTTTTCCATTCCAATAATGCCAAATACTGTGGGTGTGAATCGTTAAGGCCGATACCAGCGCGGATTGTTTTCGTTTCGCCTGAACCTTCGCTTCCGCCTTCGTTTCCAGAACCTTCAGATGCGTCATCGTTGCCGCCTCCGCATGCTGCAAGAACTAATACCATCATTGCCAATACGAGTAAAGAAAAAATCTTTTTCATGTCAGTCTCCCCTTTTTCATGTTTTATTTTGATGAAAATTTGTAAATAAATTTATGTTGTGGAACTTGTGTAACCGAATTTATTTTTTGACGACTTCGTGGCCGCCGAATTCATTGCGAAGCGCTGCTACGACTTTACCGGTAAAGGTATCGTCTTCCTGTGAGCGGTAGCGCATAAGAAGTGACATCGTGATGACCGGAGCCGGAACCTGCAGATCAAGCGCAGTTTCAACAGTCCATTTCCCTTCGCCTGAAGAGTTCATAACGCCGCGGATTTCTTCCAGTTTCGGATCTTTCGAAAATGCGTTTTCGACCAATTCCATCAGCCATGAGCGGATGACGGAACCGTTGTTCCAGACTTTCGCCACGCCTTCCAGGTCATAATCGTAATTGCTTTTCTCAAGGATATCGAAGCCTTCAGCCATTGCCTGCATCATGCCGTATTCGATGCCGTTGTGGATCATCTTAAGAAAATGTCCGCTGCCGAGTTCGCCTGTGTAGAAGTAACCGTTTTCGACAGACACACTTTTGATGACAGGTTCGATGATCTTGAATGCTTCCGGATCGCCGCCGATCATGGTACAGATTCCTTCACGTGCACCGGAAACTCCGCCGCTCGTTCCACAATCCATGAAGTGGATGCCGTTTTCCTTGAGGCTTTCGCCCAGTCTCACCGATTCTTTGAAATTGGAGTTTCCTCCATCAATGAGGATGTCCCCTTCGTCAAGAAGCGGTTTTAATGTCGCGACGACATTTTCCGTAATCTCACCGTGCGGCACCAGCATCATAAGAACGCGGGGTTTTTCCAGTTGTTGAACAACTTCTTCCAATGTATAAGCGCCAATCGCGCCATCGCTTGCGATTTTATCAACTTGTTCACGGTTTGCGTCGTGTGCGACAACTTCATGGCCATTGTCCATCATGTTTAATGCCAGGTTATAGCCCATCTTGCCGACGCCGATCATCGCTAACTTCATAAGGTGTAACCCCTTTCTTTTCACTTCAGAAAACTTTATGGCGCCCGTCAAACTCTATAACAGGCAGCTGCCGAATTCAAGAAGTTTTTTATTATTTTTTTGCTGTTTTAATGAATTACCTGCCGAGCCAGCCTCCGTCAACCGGAATCGTGATTCCGTGGAGATAATCTGATGCGGCTGAAGCAAGAAATACTGCCGCTCCCTGCATATCTTCCGGTTTGCCCCAGCGTCCTGCCGGTATGCGTTCCAGAATCTGCCGATTGCGTGTTTCGTCCGCCAGCAATGCGGTATTCATCTCCGTGTCCATGTAACCCGGAGCGATCGCATTGACGTTGACGCCGCGATGCGCCCATTCGTTGGCCAGTGATTTTGTGAACTGGATCACGGCCCCTTTGCTTGCCGCGTAAGCCGGCACCCGAAGACCACCTTGATAGGACAGCAGAGAAGCCAAGTTAATGATCTTGCCTTTGCCGTTTTCCAGCATATGCGCCCCGAATGTCTGGCACATGAAGAATGAAGCATTTGCGTTAACATCCATTACGAAATCCCAGTCTTCTTTTGGAAACTCGGTGGAATCATGGCGTTTCTGTACTCCGGCGTTATTGACAAGGATATCGATGCTTCCCGTCAACTCGGTGCAGCGCTCCAGCAATTCACCGTATTGCTTAAAGTTCAGCAAATCGAACTCGACTTTCGCCGCTTTCACTCCAAGTTTCCGAAGCTCTTCGAGAACTTCTTCATCAATCTTTCTTGCAACAACAACGACATTCGCACCCGCTCTCGCAAGTCCCAAGGAAATTTCTTTCCCAAGTCCCCTGTTGCCGCCGGTAATGACCGCGGTTTTTCCTGTCAGTTCAAAAAGTGATTGAGTGATGATGAAAACCCCGCTTTCTATTCTCTTGCAAAATATACTGCAGAAATAAATTCCGCTGTTATCCAGTTAATAAAGCTCTACTATTAATCAGGTATTCCGTGGAAAATTAAAAGTTAAAAAGAAGAATGTAAACCCTTCCATAAACTTCATTATAAAGCGCGCGGAAATTATTTCAACCATTATTTTAAATTATCGAAAAATGTTTTATTTATTCCCTGCTTCATTACGGAATTTAGTTCCATCGAATCCGCTTACTATAGGAAGAACTATGTGAATGCGGTGATATAAGGCGGGAGTTTGGCATGTTCGCTTCCCAGGTCGGAAAAGTATAACCCTCTTCTCCCTGCCACTTTTTTTATCCAAATTAAAAAAGCGATAAACTTTTCGGAGACGAAAAGCTTGCCGCTTCCTATCGATTCAAATCATTTTTACCCGCAGCCATCCGCGTACGCTGTTGATGAACCAGATCGCATCAAAGTCCCCCAGCTCATCCTTCAGGATGATCCTCTCTATTATTTCCCCCGCATCAAGAAGTTGCTGGCGGAACGTTCCCGGCAACAAGCCGCAGCTCACCGGCGGCGTGTAGAATTGACCGGCTCGTTCCACGACGAGATTGCCGATTGCAAACTCCGTGAGTTCTCCTTTTTCATTCCATAATAGAACGGAAAAAGTTTCCGGGGGCATCATTTCATCAGCCTTTTCATACATTTGCCGGTGCGTTGTTTTGTGAAACAGGAACGCATTGCCGCTGTCGACCGGCGAGGGGGCAAGCACACAAGGAACAGGCTCTGTAATCACTGCCGTTTCCTGCGCTTCAAGACTAACCTTCCCGCCATGGTCGAGCAGCAGGCGCACTTTGTAAACGCCTGCTGGAAATTCATCCGCTATCTTCCGGAGCTCCGCTTCAATTACCTCATGATTTGCCGAATATTTAAAATAAACAGCGGAATCCATTATACGCTTCATATGATAATCCAATAACGGATAGCTGCCGTTTTCCAGCTTCAACGATTCCAACAGCTGGAATTCCGGTCGGCGAGCGGTCAGCACTTCGGCTTTCGTCTGCAGCTCCTGAAATTCACCTTCCGAAGTCGAATCCCAAGTCACACCTCCACCGACGCCGTAACGCGCAATTCCGTTTTCATTGTCGATCATGACCGTCCGGATCGGCACATTGAACACTGCATTTTTATCCGGCGTTATGTAGCCGATCGCGCCGCAATAGACTTCACGCGGCGTCGCTTCCAGTTCCGCGATTGTTTTCATCGTACTGATCTTCGGTGCACCTGTAATCGAGCCGCACGGGAATAAAGCCTTGAACCAGTCGGAAATCGTCAGTCCCGGTGCAAGTTCCGCTCTAATTGTCGACGTCATCTGGTGAACGGTCGGGTAGGTTTCCACTTCGAATAGCTTGTCGACTTTTACGGTACCTTTATTGGCAAGGCGGCTCATGTCGTTGCGCAGGAGGTCGACAATCATCAGATTTTCCGCCCGTTCTTTATCAGATGCGAGCAATTCGGACATCCGCGTTTTGTCTTCTTCAAGTGTCCGGCCTCTCGCCGCTGTGCCTTTCATCGGCTTAGTGGTGAGGCGGCCATTGTCCACCCGGAAAAAAAGTTCTGGCGAAGCTGAGAGGATGCTGAAATTCCCGATGTTCAAATAGGCTCCATAGTCTGCCTGCTGATTGCGTGCAAGCTGGCGGTAAAACGCTGAGTCGCTGCCACTGAAATCTGCGCGCAGCCGCTCCGTGTAATTGACTTGATAGGTATGCCCTTCTTCGATGGTCTGTTTGATTTGTTTAATGCCTTCTTTATAAGCTCCTGGCGAACCAGCCATTTTCCAGTTCCCCACTGAATATGCTTCAGATTTCGGCACATCTTCAGCAATCGCGGTCGGCTGTTCGAAAATCCCGAACCATATTAAGGGCAGCACCCCGATTTCACGGGTTTTCATTTCCGGCTGAAAAGCAGGTGCCGCTTCATAAGATACGAACCCCGCCGCATAAAAGCCCTGATCCACCGCCTCCTCGACCTTTTTCATGATCGCAGGAACTTCACCGAGCTCACGGGTTTGGAGAACTTGGATCGGATCGGCAAAAGTGAGAGGTTCGATTTCGCCGTACTGATTGCGAAATTCAAAAAGAAGATAAGGTTTCTTCATCCAACGCCCCTCCTTTCTTGGCTGCTTGCCATGCTTTCGCCTGGCCGAAAGAATTTTTCAGCATCTGAAATCCATCAAGCGTCAAAATGGATTCGGGGTGAAATTGAATTCCAGTGATCGGCAATTCGCGGTGACGCACCGCCATCACCGCACCATCGCTTGTGCTGGCTGTGATTTCAAGACATTCCGGCATAGAAGAGGCCTCCGCTGTCAACGAATGGTAGCGTGTGACTTGTGTAGGCGAAGGAATGTCCGCGAACAACCCTCCCCTATCGTGAGTCATTTCGAATACTTTGCCATGCACGGGCTGGCTCCCTTTTATGATAGTGCCGCCGAAATATTCGACAATCGCCTGATGCCCCAGGCAGACACCAAGAATTGGAACTTCGCCACTCAATTTCTCCAGAATGTCTCTTGTCGCTCCGTCTTCCGTCGGCCTTCCCGGACCAGGCCCCAGAACGATCAAATCAGGTAACAGCCTGCCAATTTCTTCTGCAGTAATTTCTCCATTTTGAAAAATCAGCACTTCTGTATCCAGCTGTTCGAAATAATGAACGAGATTATATGTGAATGAATCATGGTTATCGATAATCAGAATCATGGTACACACCTCTTTAATAAGGATGTCAGGCTGTTCTATTATACGTGTTTTATAAGATAAATTGCATTGTTTCCGTATGGATTTTTGTGACTTGCATATATAAAAAAGTTCTTCCGTCAAAGGAAGAACTTTCACTATGGCATATTTTCATCTCAGTCTTCATCTGTGTCGATTTCTTCGTCTTCATCCAGGCTGTCTGTAGTGGCATCTTCTTCTGTTTCTTCATCACTCTCATCCGGATCGTCTTCATCTTCTATACCTTCCCGGTTAGAATTGTCTTCCTGCTCCTCACCCGGCACTTGATTTTCCTGTTCCATCTGCGGGTCATCCGAATTGCCGCAGCCCGCCAGGACCATGACTGATATAACTGTGCCAGCTCCCACTTTCAGCCATTTATCTTTAACCATCATAAATTCCTCCTTTGGTAGTCTGGACTCCTGATGTATTTCATTTTTATTAATTTATACCCCGTGGTCCTAATAAAAAACAGGAATTTATACAGGACCGCTATTGAATAATTCCTCTAAAAACCCAAAAAAGCTGCGCATACCACTTATTGGCGTGGTAGTGGAGAATTTGAAAGCTTAATAGTTTAGGAACAAAGAAGACCCGCTGGATTTTCAGCGGGTCTCCTTTGGAGTTTTTCGCTTTTCGCTGGCGAAAAGCATCTATATGTGGGGTTGTCAGGAATTTTAGTTTATCAGCGATTCTGGAAGGTTTATCAGCGATTTTCTGTGTTTTATCAGCGATTTTTAACAGTTTATCAGCGATTCTTTTTTTATCGTCGATTTTTTGTGGTTTATCGTCGATTTCTGGTGCTTTATCGTCGATTTTTCACCATTTATCGTCGATCAGCAAAATATCATCGCTTCTGCTGATAATCCTAAATGGAGCACCAGCCACCCACCCCTTACAACCTCCCCAATTCACTTCACACTGTCATCCCCGGATTCCCCTTCATCCCATGCCACAGATCCGTTTGCTCAATCTGGCGGGCGAGTTGCAGCAGCAGATGCTCCTGTCCCTTACCGGCCATCACTTGCACGCCAAGCGGCAAGCCATTTCCAGTGACGTGGACAGGCAATGACATTGCCGGTTGGCCTGTTAAATTGGCCAATTGTGTATACGGCGTATAGGTGAGACTCGGCAAAAACATGTCATAAATGAGCTCCTGCTGCGACTCCATGGTGTCTGCACGACCCCAATCATTGAGCAGTTTCACCCGGGATTCTTTGGTATGCGTCAGTTCGCCGATTTTCGGAGCCGGATAAGCAGTTGCGGGTGTCAGGTAAAAATCATAACTGTCATGAAGCGCCGCCATTTTAGCAGCCGCCGCGTCCCACGAAGCAAGGCTCGCCGAATAGTCAGCAGCGGAAACCTTGAGTCCCGCCCGGCTCAGCAGCCACGACTCGATTTCCATATCACCAACAGTCAATTCGCGTCCTGCAGCCTTTTCCAGATTGCGTGCCAGCAACGCCATTTCCCCGCTGTTCATGAGGTAATAATCACGCATCAAACCGGCGCCATCAATTCCATTGCCCTTTTCTTCGATTTCGTGCCCCTGCTGCTCCAACCATTTCACTGTTTTCAATACTGCTTGGCGTGCATCTTCGGAAACCGGTGTCCCTACAGGTGACTCGCTCGTATAAGCTATTTTCATTGGCCGTGAAAAACTCCGTTCCATTTCTTCGCCATATTTCCCGGGAAATAATGGCGTATGGAAAGCGGCAGCCGGTTGCACAGTCTGCAATAAAGCCAACATCGCCGAACTATCACGTATCGTTTTAGTTAGTACAAAATCAATGGAAGCACCCTGCCATTGGCGTCCTGCGCCGGGGCCAACCGGCATGCGGCCGCGTGTCGGCTTCAAACCGAATAAACCGGTGAACGATGCCGGAATGCGGATGGACCCGCCTCCATCACTTGCCCCTGCCAATGGCACAATTCCTGAAGCGACTGCAGCAGCGGACCCGCCGCTCGAGCCGCCGGGGGAATATTCCGGATTCCACGGATTGCGGCTGGCACCGTAAAGTTCCGGCTCACTGATATTCTTCAAGCCGAATTCCGGTGTATTGGTATGACCGACAAACGTAAAGCCCGCGCCCCGCAGCTTGACGGTCAAATGGGAATCCTGTGCGGCTTTCATGTCTTTCAGCAATTTTGAACCGGCAGTCAGTTTTTCGCCTTTCAATGCCTGCGATATATTCTTAAGCGCCATCGGCACACCGGAAAAACCTCCATCAGGAAATTTGCTTAATTCCTTCTCTGCCTGGTCCTTCCGAGTTTCTGTAAAAGCGTTCAGCTGTGGATTCACCTGTTTTAACCGTTCAAAACTTAAGTGGAGCAATTCTTCGCCGCTCACTTCTTTATTTTCCAATAAGGCGGCCATGCCGACCGCATCCAGCGCAATATATTCATGTAAATTCATCTCCTTGCCCCTTCCATAAAAATCTTTTTCTTCTATATATAAGCAAAGTATAACATTCCGGCTGATTGACGATGCGATCGCAAACCCAAAAATGTTCACACCTTTATCATAATAGTCGCCAATTTTTTTAAAGAAAAGCATTGACATTCTCAATTAAGACCTTACAATTGACATTGAGAATCATTTTCATTTGAAATGATTTATCTTACATACAATTAAAAGGAGCGGAACTATACATGAAGAAGCTGTTATTTTTGGTAATTGCGTTAACTGCACTGATCCTTGCTGCATGCGGCAGCCAGGACGAGGAAAGCACAGAAACAGGAACTTCCAACGAGACAAACGAAAGTAATGAAGTTAACCTGTATACAGCACGCCATTATGATGTGGACGACGAATTATATGCAAAATTTGAAGAAGAAACGGGTATTAAAGTGAATGTCATCAAAGGCGAAGCCGATGAATTGCTTGAGCGCATCAAACGAGAAGGCGACGCAACCCAAGCTGATCTTTTCTTGACAGCTGACGCTGGACGCCTCCACCGTGCGAAAGCGGATGACTTGCTGCAACCTGTATCAAGCGATATTTTGGATGAGCAGGTTCCTGCAAACTTCCAGGACAGCGACCAAATGTGGTATGGCCTGACGAAGCGTGCCCGTGTAATTCTATACAACAAAGAAACTGTTCAGCCGGAAGAGCTTTCCACTTACGAAGCTTTAACAGAAGAGGAATGGAAAGGCCGCGTGCTGATCCGCAGTTCTGAAAATGTCTACAACCAATCTCTTCTGGCTTCATTCATCGAAATTAATGGTGAAGAAGCAACAAAAGAATGGGCAGCCGGTTTGGTAGCCAACTTCGCACGCGATCCTGAAGGCGGAGACCGTGACCAGGCAAAAGCCATTGCAGCAGGCATTGGCGATGTCGCTATTATGAACACGTATTATTTCGGACAAATGCTGAATTCGGAAGATCCTGAAGAAGTGAAAGTTGCCGAAGGGCTTGGCATCTTTTTCCCGAACCAGGACACTACTGGCACGCATATCAATGTCAGCGGCGCTGGAGTCGTGAAAGCTTCTGAGAACCAGGAAAATGCAGTGAAATTGCTTGAGTTCCTGTCAGCTCCTGAAGCTCAGGAAACGTTCGCTTCCGCCAATTACGAGTACCCGGTCAACCCGAACGTTGAACCGAACGAACTACTGACGTCGTGGGGCGAATTTAAGGAACAGGACATTCAGTTGTCCATTCTTGGTGAAAATAATTCAAAAGCCATTCTGATTTCGAATGAAGTCGGCTGGAAATAAAGAAAAGTACTGGAGTCTGAAAACGAATAGTCTCCTGCAAAGAATAGTCAGAGTTAAAATGATTTGATTTTCTTATCTTTTAAAAAAATGCTGAAGCCCTTGTTGCAACCACAATTGCAGCAGGGGATTTCTTGCGATTGGAAGGAGGAGGCAAAAGCGTGCAGCACAGATTTACCAACATAAATACCTGGACAGTCGGTGCAGTGATTATCATCGTTCTGCTGTTTCTCCCGAACCTGACAATTGTAACCGGCCTGTTCACTCCTTCCAATGAAAATTGGGAGCATATGAAAGAATTTGTGCTGTGGGGCTTTGTGACAAACTCGCTGATTCTGACTGCAGCAACAGCATTCTTCACCATCATGATCGGATTGAGCCTTGCTTGGCTCATTGCCCAATACGACTTTCCGATGCGCCGTTTCCTGAAATGGGCATTGATCCTCCCGCTGTCCATTCCGCCCTTTATAGGCGCCTATACGTATCACGGCATGCTGAGCTATACCGGCGTTGTTCAAACAACGCTTCGCGATGACTTAGGCATGGCAGTTAATCCGGCGTTTTTCGATATCATGAATTTGCCGGGTGCGATTTTCATTTATACGATGTTCCTGTACCCATATGTTTATTCGATCACCCAGGTTTATCTGTCGCAGCAGTCCGCATCCCTGATCGAGAGCACACGCATTCTGGGCAAAGGGCCGTGGAAGACTTTTTTTCAGGTTGTGCTGCCAATTTCGCGAATTTCCATTATTGCCGGAGCCAGCCTGGTCGTTCTGGAAGTGCTGAATGACTATGGTGTGGTAAAATATTATGGTGTTCAGACATTTACAACTGCAATATTCCAAACCTGGTTCGGACTGGGTGATATCGACACGTCGATTAAGCTTGCGGCTTCGCTGATGGGCTTTGTCATTCTCATCCTCATGATTGAGAAGCTCCTCCGGGGCAGAAGGCAATACAGCTATTCCACTACGAAGGTCCGCCCTCTACCCCTGATCAAACTGTCAGGCGGAAAGGCGGCGGCAGCAACAGCTTATGGCTTCGGTATCCTGTCCCTCGCCTTTTTTATACCGATCGCGCAATTGATCGACTGGACCATCTTGACATTCGGCACCATTCCGATGGATGAATTTATGAGCTATGTGAAAAATTCTGTTTTCGTCGCCGGACTCAGCGCCACCCTGATCATCGTCTTCGCGTTAATTGTCGGCAACTTTGCCCGCCTGGTACGCGGCCGCATCAGCAAACTCCTGCCGCGGCTGACAGTTCTCGGCTATTCGATACCCGGAGCTGTCATCGCCGTCGCGGTGGTCACTGCATTTATCGGCCTGGACCGTTTCCTGGCTCCAGTTTACGAATGGGCAGGATTCAGCACCACGCTGGTCCTGAGTGTCAGCATCGTGCTGCTTGTTACGGCTTACGTCATCCGGTTTTTCGCCATCGGCTATAATTCCATCGAAACGGGCTATGATAAAATCGGCACTGACTTCCGGGATGCTTCGCGCATCCTCGGCTACGGTGTGACGAAAACGTTCTTTAAAGTCGACGTGCCCATGATGAAAGGCGCCATTATCAGCGGGTTCATCCTGGTGTTCATCGACGTGCTGAAAGAAATTCCGTTGACGCTGATTCTGCGTCCGTTCAATTTTGATACACTTTCCACCAAAGCTTTTCAATATGCAAGTGATGAAAAAATCATGGAAGCTTCTCAAGCTTCCCTGCTGATTATCGGTATTAGTGCCCTGGCCATTGTTTTCTTTTATAAGTTCCTTGAAAGGGAGTTGGATTAGCATGTTTGTAGCTATCGAAGACGTCTGTTTTTCGTACTCAAATGCAAAAAATAAAACACTGGATAATTTCTCACTGAAGATTGAAAAAGGGGAAGTCATCTCCATTCTCGGACGCAGCGGCAGCGGCAAAAGCACCGTGCTGCGCCTGTTGGCAGGCCTTGAAAAGCCTGAAAAAGGCCGCCTCGTCATTCAGGACGAAGTGCTTTTTGACAATAAAACCTTTCTGCAGCCTGAAAAACGCGGCATCGGCATGGTATTCCAGGATTACGCACTTTTCCCTCATTTGACCGTTGCCGAAAATATTTTGTTCGGATTGTTCCGGATGAAAAAATCCGATAAAAAGAAGCGTCTCCAGGAAGTGCTGGAACTCGTCGAGCTGCAGGATTTCGGCAAACGCTACCCGCATCAATTGAGCGGCGGCCAGCAGCAGCGTGTTGCTATTGCACGGGCAGTCGCGCCAAACCCGCACCTGATCCTGCTGGATGAACCGTTCAGCAACCTCGATGCGGAACTGCAAGGAAAAATCCGCGAGGAACTGCGCGACATCCTGAAAAAAGCGAATATCACTTCGATTTTCGTTACGCATGACGAAAAGGATGCACACATTCTCGCTGACCGCATCGTCCGTTTGAAAGACGGACGCATCGACTTTATCGGGCGCCCTTGCGATATGCTCGATACGTACCGCCAGCCTGGCGTCGAGCAATCAACTGAAGGCTTTGTTGAAAAGAGTCTGATTGGTGTCTGACTAATGAACTCCCCGTGCTCTTTTGAGCGACGGGGAGTTTTTTTGTAGTGTGAAGGTGTTTGAGGGAACTGCAGCAATTCGGATTGATTGGAAATTATTAAATAATACTTATATTCCCCAAGCGTAGCACCTCCTTGTATTTTCAGCGCAGAAGATTCTTTCTTCCGCTCATAACCGATTGACAATCATAAAAACAGCGGACCAGAATTCCAGTCCGCTGTTTTCTCTGAATTATCGGAGCGATACTTATAAAAACCACACTACCCCAGAACAATCTGCTAAAAATCTCATAACAACGGCGAAACCAGCTTCGCTACGTCCTGCTTCGCTTTTTCCAGCCACGATTGGTTCTCAAATGTTTCTTGCGTCAGTTCGACGGAGAGCTTTTTGTCCTGGGAAAAGATATCCGCCATTTCCTTCGCGGACTGCCTATCGTAGACAAAAGCGTTCAACTCGAAATTCAGAGCGAAACTGCGGATGTCCATGTTGGCCGATCCCACTGAATAGGCTTTTTCATCCACAATCAGCGTTTTGGCATGCATAAAACCGTTTTTATAACTGAACACTTTGACCCCATCCTGGACCAATTCCCGGACAAATGACCGCGTCGCGGAGAGGACGAATATATGATCACCCTGATGGGGAATCATAATCTGTACATCGACCCCGCCGAGCGCCGCTGTCCGCAAAGCGTCCATAACGGACTTATCGGGAATAAAATATGGCGTCTGCAGATAAATCGACTTGCGTGCGTGATAAATCATTTTCAGGAATCCGTTTTTTATATCTTCACGCTTTTCCAGTGGACCACTCGCTACTATTTGCATAGCATAACCATCTTTGTTATCTATTTTTGGGAAATAATTTTCGGCATACTTCATCGGATATCTTTTTGTTGCCTGATTCCAGTCGATGAAAAACCGGTTTTGCAGCGAGTGGACGATTTCCCCTTTGAGCCGGAGGTGCGTATCCCGCCAATAGCCAAGTTCCTTTTCCTTTCCAATGTATTCGTCACCGACATTAAAGCCCCCGATATAACCTGTTGTGCCATCAATCACCACGAGTTTCCGGTGATTCCGATTGTTCAATTGCAGATTCAGATTGGCTAACATCGCCGGCAAAAACGCCGAAGCTTCTCCTCCAGCTTTTATAAAGTCATCAAAAAAATGTTTCGGCAGTTTTCTGGAGCCCAAGTCATCATACAGAAAAAGCACTTTCACACCTTGTTGGGCTTTTTCCGTCAACAGCTCGACTAAACGCCTCCCTAAGTCATCATTATTTAAAATGAAATATTGCAGATGAATGTGGTTCTTCGCCTGACTTATATCTTCAAACAAAGCTTCGAACTTCTTTGTGCCATCGTTATATATTTTTATTTCAGTGGCTGTCGACAAAGGGGCATCAGTTCTCGTTAAATTCATCCGGATCAAATCCTGCATTTCTTCCGCAACCGGTGAAAAATTCACGAGGTTCCCGGATTTCATTTCTTCCTGCTGCCGGTCCAACGTTTCCCGAAAATCTTGATTTTCATACACTGTTGTACGATTCAACCGTTTCCGCTTTAATGGTTTTCCAAATAACAGATACAGGATAAAACCAAGGATTGGTATTAAGAAAAGGATCAATATCCATGCCCATGCCGAAGAAGCCGTTTTCCGTTCATAAAATAAAATGAAAAACGCCAGCACTATATTCAACAGGATAAATACATTGCTTAACGTGCTTATCCATTCGTACCAGATAGTATCCCCGCCTCTTATTTATGACATGGCTATTAAAGATTTTATATTGCTCACACCTTTTTCATACCCCGTCAGCAATAACTAAAAACTGCAAAGATTCATCAAAAAAACCGATTGCCATTGATGGCAACCGGTTCTAAGAGGCAGTACATGCTGAATTGTGTTTAAATTATGCGGGTGACCGTGGTCGACCCCTATTGAATTTCAGCCGTCCCAAGCTGTCTTCCCTTTTTTCAAGCGGCCATAATAAGCCCATGTACGAAAAACGAATGATCCGAACATCAATACGATAACGAAGTGCACGGCGGTCATGTTCCACGTAAAGGAATTCGACACTTCCGCTCTGGTGATATTTAGAAGGATTAAATACAAATAGAAAGCCACGAACGGCAGAAACAGTGCTGAATAGGTGAACGCAATTCTCTTCGCGTGCTTGAGCCGGCTGCTTTGATCGCTGTAAAGCTGCGGTCGCTCTTCACCCTCTTCGTAAGCTTTGCTCCAGATCGTCCAATTTTCTATACTCGAATATGACTTGAATTTCTCGTTCCATCCCGATTCCTGGTGAATAGCATAATAACTTTGTGTCGGTCCCCGTTGGTGATCAATCCGATAAGCAATTCTCCGGGGTTCCCCTTTTACAAAATGAAAGATGGTTCCAATTCTATTGACCCGATAAAGGTTAAATCCACGCTGTTCCATCGATTCCAGCCATTGCTCCATCTTATCCGGTGAATACATCCAGCCAAATTTCACTTTCGTCACCCAACGGCCTGCCTTCTTCAGTTCATTTTCCGATTGTTTATCGCGCGTTTCATGAACGGAAGTCGTATCCAAAGTTTCGTTTCCTTGGAGCTCCTTGTTCGTCCGCTTGATTTTGACTATCGAATAAATCCCGAAGATCACACTGCCCAACACGAAGGTGAAGAAAAGATAAGTCACGATCCACATCGGACTTTCCACAATATTACTGCCGCCCTCGAGTACCCAGGCGGAAAACATCGAAACAATAAAATTCAGCAGGATGACACCAAAATAAAATACCATTGGAAATAATAAGTAAGTAAGAAACTGATTATGCTTAACGATTCCTTCCCGCCCCGGCGAAGTGCGAATTGCGCTTTCCGGTTGGGTGTTGGCACTGAACTCCCAATTGCCGGCGCTTGCAACCTTTTCCCATCCTTCTGCCTGCAAAGTTTTCGGTAACACAGAAGAACTCACCTTTTCGTATGCAATGCGGTAAGTCCGCGTTTCCGGTTCCTGCTCCTGAAAATAAAAGCAGCGTGTCCAGCGGTTCAGTCTTTCAAAGATCAATCCTTGTTCCGCCATGTCCGCCAACCATTGCTCTGTTTTTTGAACGTCATAGCTCCATAACGCTCTATACACCTTTTTCACTTGAATCCCTCCTCAAACGTGACTGCATTGCGGTGCACTTCTTTAACCCTTACGATTTCCGCCTTCATCAATTCTTTGCCGGCATCGGTGATTTCATAGACCGTTTTCCGCTGCTCATCGGCGAACACCGTAATCACGCCATCTTTCTGCATTTTCAGCAAAGTGCCATAAACAGTTCCGGAGCCCAGTTTCAACCGGCCTGCCGTAATTTCTTCCACATGCTTGACGATGCCGTAGCCATGCCGCGGTTCGGTCAGGGACAATAAAATATAAAAAGCCGTTTCTGTCATCGGCACATATTTCTTGAGCATTTTTTGGATGTCCACGGGCAACCCTCTTCTTGTTATGTCATACCTCGACTATATCACGACGTGACATAAAAAGGTGATTTTTTTAAAAATAATTTATTCTCATTAAAAATGAATCCCTTTGAAGTATGGTGTAAGCCGTTGCTGACAGTGATTTCGGTTTATCGGCGATTTTTGGAAGTTTATCGGCGATTTTTAAACGTTTATCAGCGATTTTTTTGAGTTTATCAGCGATTTTTAAACGTTTATCAGCGATTTCTTTATGTTTATCGTCGGTTGCCCCATAAGCCGCCATAAATTTTGCTGGTTCTCTCCTTCAAGAAGTATGCATATAAGAGAAAAGCGCGAAAGGCCATTTAAGTCCCCCGCGCTGTTCCTCGTTCATTAAACTTCATTCAATTCGTCATTCAGTTTTTGTGCCTGATTTTTGAAGTAAAGATAAAAGATTGTCCAAAAGATCGTATAAAAACCGAGGAATACTCCCAGCATCAACAGAAAACTTGCCCAGTTGAATGGAATCCATCCAATGACAAATGCCAGCACAAAATATAAAATGATTACGGTCATAAAATGCATCATTGTCTGGCGGCCCAAACTCCAATTCGGATTCTCGAAATATAATGTGCTGGTGGTAAAAAACCAGCCGCTTAGCATAAAACCGATCGCATTAGTCAGGAAAATCATACTATCCAGTGTTTCCTGGCCGCTCAGTGCAACAGAGCCGGTTAAGACCACCATGATAAAAGCACCGAAAAATATGCCCAGGATACTTCTAATGAGGAAGTTTTTCATTTGCCTTTCCTCCTGTTCACTTTTAAGGATTCCTTGATGGCATTGACATAATTCCGGGAAACGTATTCTTTCGCTCCCGATTTAAAATACACACACAGCGTTCCGTTAAACGAAGCTTCGAAACGGCTTAATTCGTGCAGGTTGGCGATAACTGACTTGGACAGCCGGATAAAACGGCCCCTTGGCAGAATCTCTTCAAGTTCATAAAGTTTTTCTTTCAGGCGAAATTCGCCTTTTGCTGTCACGGCATTGACGCTCTCGTTAATGGTATGGAAATAATGGATGGTGTCCAGCTTTAATATATGCTGCATCTCTCCTTCTTTTCCGACAAGAAATTCGGTTTCCTGCCCTTTCAGAAAGTCGAGGATGTTCTTTATGGAATCGTCCATTTCTTTGCAATGGATCGTCACTTTTGTTTCTACATACTCACGATCAATGTCCACTGACACCCTCATATATCGTCACCCCTTATTGCTAGTGTAAATGTTCCGACTTCTTCTGTCTTTAAGACAATTGCTAATATTTTCTTTTATTTTTATTTTGCAGAATAAAGAGTGACAGAACGGACAGGAAAACGATATATCCGATGGCAAGGTATGTGCTGCTGTCGAAGTGCAGCTGATTGTTCCATACTGCTGTGAAAATTTTGTTCATATGATACAAGGGATTCAAGTCCGCAATAGTTTGGACGAATGCAGGCATTCTTTCGACTGGCATCGCAAACCCGCCGGTCAGCATGACAACTTGGAAAATGACGATGGAAAAGACCAGTGCGCTTTTGTCATTGAGGAAAAACGAATAGATTGCCGAAGCGATGAGGAGCAGTGAGGCATTGATGAGAATAAAAACGGCATAGCTGTGCAGGAAACCGGCCAGTTCGAAATTCAGTGAATAGACTAATATGCCGATTAAGCAGATAAGCGCATAACCGAGACTGGTGATGATCAATGACCGGATGATGCCGGATAACAGCAGGATGTTTTTTGACACCGGCGTCAACTGGATGCGCTTTTCCACACCGGTTGTGCGGTGGGACACCTGGTCAAAACCGAATGCGAAAAAGATGACAGTGAATGTGATAAGCAGGATGAAAGCCGGCGTGTAGGTCTGGGCGTAATTCAAATTGCCGGCATAAGTCTGTTCCTGGAACAATTGGCCCAAAACGATGTACGACAGTGGCGGCACCACAATTGTGAATACCAGATAAAATATTTCCCGGGAAAACATCAGTAAATCATATTTCAATTGGGTCGCTAACATTATTATTTCCTCCTTAGGCGGACACTTTCGCCAGATAGAATTCATTGATCGAGCGATAGCCGGTTTTTAAAATTTGCTCCGTGGTCACAAAAATTTCATCAATGCCTCCGTCGATTAACAGCACTTTATCGCAATAGAGTTCGACTTCATCCATATTATGCGTTGTCAAAATCACCGTTCCGCCCGTGCGGGTGTTATATTCCTTAATATATTGCCAAAGCAGATTGCGCATATGCGGGTCGAGGCCGGTGGTCGGTTCATCGAGAATCAGCAGCTTCGGCTGTGACAGGAACGCTATAGCCAGACTGAGAATCTGCTTCCAGCCGCCGGATAGCTTGTCGAAGTACTTTTTGCGATGTGGCTCAAGCTTGAAATCTGCCAGCACGCTTTCGACTTCCACCTGGGAGCCATAATACTTCTTGAATAACTGCAGCAATTCTTCGACTTTCAAAGTCTTATAAAACTGGGTCGGCTGCAGCACCACTGAAATCTGTCGGCGCACCTGCTCCAGATCCCCTGAAGAAATGGAGGACAGCTCTTTACCAAACACTCTTACCGTTCCGCCATCATATTGTTTGATTGTCATCAGGGTTTCCAGAAAGGTCGATTTGCCGGCACCGTTTTTACCGATCACACCGATCACTTCCCCTTCCTGCGCCTGAAAATCCATGCTCTTCAATACTTCATTTTCCCCATACGATTTCGTTAAATCCGTAACTTCAATGATATTCATCCGATCCCTCCGTTGCTTCTTCCTATAATCAAACTATAGCCAATTCCCCACAGGGTGACTTCACATTTCCAGTGACAGGCTGAAACGGGATGGTGACATACCGAAAAGCGCAGGTGAAATGCGGCTCGGAATCCGATAAAATAATACGCCAAAAAGGCAACGGGCTGAAGCTCCAGTCCATTGCCTTTTTCAATAGTATTTAAATTGTGTGGGTGACTGTTACCTTTTCAGCCGGCAACTTCTTCCCAACAGCCATTATCAGTTTCTCACAACGGCTCTGTTCCCTTTCTTCCGGACTCAATTCCACTTTCAACACCGCTGCAAGTTGAGTCTGAACAAACAGCATATCCCGAAACCGGTCAACGCCTCCGCAAAATTCCGCAAAGAAACTGTCTCCCGTCCCAAACACTGCCGTTACGACATTCTTACATTCGGATGCCTCAAAATGCCTGTAAACTTTCCGCATGTCATGCGGAATTTCTCCGCTGCCCCACGTATAGGTGCCGACCATCACCGCATCGAAATCGGTAATCTTTTCACGGCAGAATTCCCGTGGTCCGAAAACCCGGACATTCTTCCAGCGCTCTTGGGCACATTCCATCAGCATGCCCGCCAGTTCTGCAGTATTTCCCGTTACCGAGCTGTAGACGATGGCGATTTCCGGTTCACAGCTCATCGAAGCCATTGGACTGGGACACTTTCGAATAAGTGCGTGATTTCTGTTCGAAGAAATCGGATTTCGTGCCGTTCATCATGTCGTCGCCGAACACCTGGATCCATGGCATCGGGTTGCTGCGTTCTTCGTACAGGTTTTTCATGCCGAGCTGACGCAATCGTTTATTGGCCAGGTATTCGACATAATCACCGAATTCGTCCAGATCGAGACCTTCAATATCGCCCAGGATATAGTCGGCCCATTCCTTCTCCAGCTGCACGGCCTGGTCAACTGTTTTATATATATAATCGATGTTTTCGTCATTGTTCAGTTCCGGATTCTCCGTCAATAAGATCCGCACAAATTGTCCGATGAAATAGGCGTGCTGCATCTCGTCGCGCTGGATATAGCTGATCATCGTGCTCGTTTTCAGCATTTTCTGCTGGCGCGCCAGATGATAGAAGAAAGCAAAGCCGGCGTAGAAATAAATGCCTTCGAGATTAATCGAATTGATGCCGAGCTTGAACAAACTTTGCGGCGTCGGATTTTGCCGGAATTCTTCGTAAGCATCCAAAATCCCTTCGTTGCGCTTCCGCACCACCGGGTCGCTTTTCGCCTGGTTGAACCGCTCATTCTGCTCGGCCACTGAGACAAGTGAACTCAAAATATAGGAATACGATTCGTTATGCACCGCTTCCTGTTGGGAAATGACTGCGAAAATTGCTTTGAAACTCGAGTCGGTGACATAATCCATCGCCATCGTCATCGTCGGTGTCTGCAGGCTGTCGAGTGACGCCAGCTGCGTATTGATGCGCAAAAACACATCGCGCTCTGTATCACTCAAGTGATCCCATTGCTTGATGTCGTCCTGCATATTGATCTCCTGCGCTTTCCAGAAATTCGACAGCAGCGTCTGGTACAGATCATACATCTGCGGATAGGCAATATCGTTCCAATTCAATAAACCGGAAGATTTCCCGTTCAGAATGCCTGTCGATTTGTTCGGATACTCCGGATTGAGCAATTTGATCTTCGTCAAAGGTGTGTCGATTGCCATATGAAATCCTCCTTAGCTCTGGCACGCTTCGCATTCTTCGATTTCAGCCTGCGACGTGCTGCGTACATAATATGTCGTTTTCAGTCCCTGCTGCCATGCCTCCAGATGCAGTTCCAGCAATTCCTTCGCTTTGACGGTATGCGGCACATACAGATTGAAGCTGATGGCCTGATCGATGTGGCGCTGTCTTGCCGCGTTCTGGCGGATGCTCCATTTCTGATCCAATACGTGCCTTGCCCGGCGGTAATAATCGTACGTCCGGTGATCAAGGTCCGGCGCCGTCACCTTGAATTTGAAGTTCTTCTTCTCTTCGGCATATTCCACTGCGTAAATCGGATCGATGCCATCTGTTGAGCCGCCGATTTTCGCAGTCGATGAATTCGGCGCGACCGCCATCATCCAGCCGTTGCGGACGCCATGCTTTGTTATTTCATTGTACAGCTGCTGCCACCGCACGCTGTCATAACCTTTTCGTCTGAAATACTCGCCTGTCTGCCATTCCGAGCCGGCATATTCACTATAGCTGCCTTTCTCTTTCGCGAGTTTCATGGAAGATCGAATCGAGTGATAGGCGACTTCTTCATATAATTTATCTGCATATTCCACGGCTTCTTCGGTTTCCCAGTGGATGCCTTCAAGCGCCAGCAAATGGTGCCAGCCGAAAGTGCCCAAACCAACTGCTCTATACTTTTTATTCGTGGCATCCGCCTGCCCGACCGAAATCGTATTCAAATCGATGACGTTATCCAGCATGCGCATTTGAATCGGCACCAGGCGCTCCAGCACTTCCGCTTTCACCGCGCGCGGCAGATTGATCGATGACAGGTTGCAGACGACAAAATCGCCGGGTTTGCGCACCATGACCAGATTGCCATCCGCATCGGTGTATTCTTTGACGATTGTCGTAGCTGACATATTTTGGGTGATTTCGCTGCACAGATTACTGCAGTAAATCGACGTCAGCCCACTGCCGCGCAGGTGCTTGTTCGGATTCTGGCGATTGACTTCATCGCGGTAGAACATATACGGCGTGCCGGTTTCCAGCTGCGAAACCATGATCCGCGCCATGATGTCCATTGCCCGGTAAGTCTTTCGCGGCAATAAAGGATTGGCAATGGCTTCCTCATATTTCTCCGTGAAATAGGTACGGTACGTTTCATCATAGAAATCCTCAAGGCCGAGCGCGTTTCCTTCCCCATCTTTCCATCCCATCACCTGCTTCACCTGGTGCGGACAGAACGTATGCCATTCACCGACGCTTCGCCCATTTTCATCCGTTTCCTGCAATTTTTTCATGAACAGATCCGGAATCGACACGCCCGTGAAAATATCGTGCGCTTTCCGGCGCTCATCGCCGTTATTCGTTTTCAAATCAAGGAAACCGTTCATGATGTCTTTGTGGAACACGTCCAGGTACACCGCAACCGCACCCTGCCGCTGTCCCAGCTGATCGACGCTGACCGCTGTATCATTGACGAGGCGGATCCACGGAATGACGCCCGACGAATTGCCTTTGAATTTTTTGATGTCTGAGCCCAAAGCCCGCACTTTGCCGTAATAAATGCCGAGCCCGCCACCGTCTTTGCTGAGCCGCGCGATGTCCCAGTTATTCATGTAAATGCCGTCCAGCGAATCATCCACCGTATCGATAAAGCAGGACGACAGCTGTCCAAAACTCTTGCCGGCATTGGATAGTGTCGGTGTCGCCACCGTCATATATAGATTGCTCATCGCCCAATACGCTTCCCGCACAAGTTCAGCACGCTTATGCGCCGGTTCGTACTGCATCAGCGCCATCGCAATAACGAGAAAGCGCTCCTGCGGCAATTCATGGAGATTGCCTTCATAATCTTTTGCCAAATAGCGGTCTGCCAATAAAAATAAGCCGATGTAATTGAATAATAAGTCGCGCTCCGGTTCGATGACTGCGCCGAGATCGCGGATTTCCGCTTCCGTATAGGCAGCAAGCAATTCATCCGAATAAATGCCGATACGTGAGAGTTTTTCCACAAGACTATAGAAGTCACCGTATTTTTCTTCTGCTTCATAACTGCGGCTTGCGGCCGCCTGGCGGTATAAGTCAGTGCAATATAGTTCCGCTGCAAGAAACGTCCATTTCGGTTCGTCCATTGAAATGCGGTTCAGCGCATAAAGCATCGATTGTTCAGTGTCCATCCGGCCATCAAGCTCTCCGATTTTATTGCGCAACGCCTGTGTATCGAGTCCGTGCAATTGCTCTGCACGCTGCAATGCCCGCTCCACTGTATCCATTTCCTGTGAGATTCCGATATTCATTTAAATCAGCTCCTTCGCAAATTCGTTCAATTTCATGCGCCGATCTTTTCTTGCCTGGGCGTTTTTGAATAAATGCTGTTCTTTATCCGTTTCAGGAATTACGCCTGGAACCGGCGTGGGTTTGCCGTTTACATCCACCGCCACCATCGTCAGGATGGCCGTTGTCGTAAGCGTTCGCTCCCGCGTTGCAATGTCCTGGCATTCGGCTTTCACATAGACTTCCATCGATGTGCGCCCTGTTGAAATGACCACGCCTTCCAGAATCAGCACATTGCCGATCCGCGCCGAAGACAGGAAATTGACCGTATCGATGGATGCGGTCACTACCACTTTGCCGCTGTGCTTCATCGCTGTTATCGCCGCGATTTCATCAATATAGGCAAGTACCGTTCCACCGAAAATCGTGCCCATGTGATTGGTATCGGGCGGCAGCACCAGCCTCGTTTGAATTGTTCGTGATATGCCTGCTGATATTTGCTGTTCCATATTCTGCTCCATCCCTTCGAATAAAAACAACCATAGAAAAACCCATCTTCTCCGGAGAGAGGATGGGTTGGATAACGCAGCATAAAAGGAATAAAGAAGCCGAATATCACGCTGATTCCTGTTAAGACCATCGTTATACCCCCCAGCTCCCGGAGAAGGCAATTAACATATAACGAAGGCAGGTCTCCTGGCTTGTGCGTCATCCTCTGCTATGGCCTTCCCATCTTTCGACAGTGGTTTCCATAGCTCGTCAGCACTTACAGTTGCGGGTACAGCTCCGGATTTTCACCGGCTTCCCTATTAAGCCTTTTCAGGCACCTTTGTTATCGGTTTTTACTATATATTGTGTTTTCCTATATATTATACACTAAATATTGTATTTCTAAACTATATCTTAGCCAGCATTTTTTAGCAATAAGTTTATTAATAATTTTTTATATGCATACCGCGCCAGCGAAGAGTTGACCGAAGCCTGCGAGGGCAGCTCTCTGCGACGAAGCGGTGCAGCGTACTTTCATGTCCCGAAGCTAGCGTAAGCGATGCGGGGACAGAGACAGGAACATATCTTTGCTCTTCACCGTCTTCCACTCCTTCATCAAGATATGGAGCGAAACAGCGAAGACGCCCAGGGGACCAAGCGAAGTGCTGAGATCCACTCGGGCGAAGTGTAACGAGACCGAGTTAGCTCAGCGCAAGCCCCCAGGCAAGCGAAGCTGTTTTGCGGAATATCGGTTTATATAGAATACATATTTAAGCTATTGAGTATAATTTATTATAGCAATTCCAAACAAATATTAAAGCGTTTATTGATTATCTGAAAATAGCAATTGTCAGATAGATTTCATTTCTATTACTGTAGTCTCATATACTTTAATTAAAAATTAATTATGCTATGATAAGAAACTGATATTGAAATAATTATATGTTTTTATCTGCAGCGGTTTTTGGCTACTAAACAATAATGGAGATGCAATTCCAGTAATGAGACAATTCGCTACTAATAACTTCCACTATGGCTGGGTCATCGTCGCTATCGCGGCTTTGTCACAGTTCTTCTCAGGCCCCGGACAAACTTTTTCAAATGCGATTTTCATCGATTATTATATACAGGATTTTGGCTGGAGCCGCTCGACGGTGTCCGGTATCTATTCTGGCGCCACTTTGGCAGCGGGTTTTTTGCTGTTTTTTGTAGGGCGTTTGATTGACCGCAACGGTTCACGGAAAATGGCGGTGATCGTCTCAGTGCTGCTGGCGGTGGCTTGCCTGTTCAATAGTTTTGTGACAAGTTTGCTCATGCTGTTCATCGGCTTCTTTCTTATTCGTTTATTGGGACAAGGTTCGATGGCGCTGATTTCGAATTCACTGATTCCGCAATGGTTCGTGAAAAAGAGAGGGCGAGCGCTAAGCATTGCCGCAATTGGCGGATTGGTCAGTTCCGCGGCGTTTCCGCTATTGAATGTCTGGCTGATTGACGCTTTCGGCTGGCGCATGTCGTGGATGGTGCTCGGGGCTATCATCATCGTTCTTTTTACTCCCCTTGCCCTCTTTCTTATCCGAAATTCACCGGAAGATGTCGGCTTGCTGCCGGATAACGGTTCAGCTGAAAAAACAGACAAAACAAAAAAGCTGCCCGAAGAAGCCAGTTGGTCTGTCAGCGAAGCTTCTAAAACCCGCGCTTTCTGGTTATTGCTCGTTTGCGCCGCGATTCCCGGCATCGTCAATACGGGACTGACATTTCATCTTGTGTCCATTTTTCATGAAAATTCCTTATCGCTTGAACTGGCTGCAGGAATTTTAAGTTTAACTGCGCTGATCGGGCTCCCTGTAACATTCGTGACAGGTATGCTGCTCGATAAAGTGAAAGTGCAGTATATGCTTGTGCTGGTTTTTGCAGGTGAGCTTGTTTCGTTGTTCCTTTTACAAAATGCGAATTTCCTGGGGGCTGCCGTTGTGTTTGGGTTGGTCTGGGGAGTCAGCATGGGGATGGAACGTATTGTTATGGCGGTAGTCTGGCCAAATTATTTCGGGCGCAAGCATATCGGCAGTATCAGCGGCATTGCGATGGCGATGATCGTGACCGGATCGGCGCTCGGTCCATTGCCGCTCGGCATGGCGTTCGATATTTTCGGCGGCTATCAGCAGATCCTTTGGGCCATGATGCTGTTTCCGGCAATAGGCATGGCCGCAGCTTTAATGGCGAACCCGCCAGTCAAAGAAACTAAGAAAAAAGAAGTTCTTGCTTTGCCTGCCCCGCGCCCCACCGAAAAAACACCGCTGTTCAGCGAATAGATCGTCACGGCAAAGCCACATTATGCAGTAAGATTCTTTTAACAGAATCTTACTTTTTTATTCCAATTTTTTGGCACACTAAGTAAGTAGGATCACCAAAAATAGAGGTGGAATACTCAGGCTGTCGAGAAACTGTTCACTTCCCAAATCATTTCGCTCTAGGCGGACGCTTTCCTCGGGGAGCGGCCTGAGCCTTCTCAGTCGCATTGCTCCCTCCGGGGTCTCAGGACTCGCTCTGGTTCCCGATGGAGTCGCCGCCTGCCGCTTCATTCTGTTCTGTGTTGATAATGGAAGTGTCCATTTGCCCACTTGCAATACGCTTGAACATCTATTCCTTTGTAGAGGACGAGCTGAGATATGGAGCAAAACAGCGAAGACGCCCAGGGGAGCAACGCTCTTTCATGTCTCGAAGCTAGCGAAGCGATGCAGAGACAGAAACGGCGTTGGCTTTCCAACGTCGTTTCGACGAAGTGCGAGTCCCTTTAGGTGCTCCTGCATCGCTTCGCTGCTTCGTCGCAAAGACTTAGCCTTGCACGCTTCGGCTAATGTCTTCGAAGCTGTTTTGCGCAATATCGGTTTTCGTTTTTACTTTCTCAACAAGCTGAATACTATGACCTGGTTTTTTGTCATGGTTTTTGGCATGATCGGATTTACGGGCTTTATTGATTGGAGAAGAAAAAAGAATATTAATACTATGAACCGCGCAATAAATTCAAACGCAAAACCGGGAGAAAGCAGCAACTACAATGGGGGTGGCGGAAACACAAACCATTATGGAGGCGGACAGTAGCCGCCCCGTTGATGATTCCTGCCGTCAATGCCTTCTGACTGTGTGCTTATCCGTTTCATCTGTCGCATAATCGATTTCTTTCAATTTTCGTCTGCAACCATGAACAAGGTTTTTCGCGGATTCACGCAATGAAAAATAATGCTGGCGGATATGCACTTCGTTTTCCATATCGATTGGGATTTTGATAATTTTTGCAAACTCCTCCGTCCAGCGGCTGAAATAGCGGAGCATTTCCTTGGAACGGTATTTCTCGCTTTTCAGGGATTCGTTAAGCTCTTTTTTGTCATGGAGCAGCACCTCTTTTTCCCGGCGCAATAATTGGACTTCCCGTTTCAGTACCTGAATTTCCCATAAGGCATTTTTGGCTATTTCCTGCTCCCGCCCTTCCAAACCTTCCGCGAGATTTGTAAAGGCGCGTTCCCGGTAGAAATGATTTGTTGAAGCTTCTGTATTTTTCATGAGGTCTCCTTCCTTTTCTGTTCTGCCATAAATAGTGCAGGCAAAGTATACTTAATCGTGCAGCAGCGTTTCCATCGGAACATCGAAAAATTGTGCCAACCGTTCAGCATGCTGCTCTGACATTTTCTTCGCACCGCTTTCAAAACCCCAGATTGCACTGGTCGCTACTCCCACTTGCCGGGCGAGTTCTTTTGATGACAATCCCTTGTCTTCTCTCAATCCCTGCAGGCCACTGATTGAATTCACCATCATCACACACCTCTTTTTCGCAACTTGTTACCCCTTTGGGTTCACCGGTCCTGATGGAGACCAATAATGCCATTTCGGCGATAAATGAATTGCTCATCTTCCAATGTTTTCAGAACTTTTGTCAAGGATGCATGAGACATATTCAAATCCGTAGTGATTTCTTTAATTGTCTTGAATAAAACCCCTTCAGAAGAACAATTGGCAAGAAAATAAACCATGAAAAATTCCCCGTTCTTCCTGTTCTTCTCATCCTGGTCGTTAAAGCAACGGCGTGACTTCTTCAATAAGTCACTTTCTCCTGATCTTAAATTTTCATAAACTGCATATTTACCAACCACAATACGCACCTCCTATATAATAACAATTAATTTTTATCTTCTTACATAATTTACCCTTAGTAACACGAACTAATCATCATTATATCAGATTAATCTGAAAATAATATTTGTAATATAATTAATTTCGATGTTTTTTTATCTATTTATTCCCCCGGACCATCTCCTTGACTGGATTCTCCAGAAAAAAAGCCCCGAAAAATTACTTCGGGACGGATTCAAAAAATTTTTTTAATTTTACATAATAATGTCTTCCTGAAGCTTCATTTATCAAAAGTTCATGTTCAGCATTATACCCAAGTATCCACATACCACAAATCCGGCACCAAAAACGGATGAAAGCCAGAATGGTACAGCCCTAAAAAAGCTCATAATCATGAGACTGATGAAAAATGCGCCGACCACCAGCAACAGAATGCCGTCAATCGACAAAACGAATTGCGGATCAACCGGCAGAAATTGCTTCCCGATCAGCGTTTCGATAAACGGCGCCGCTCCTTCAGTTATGAATGTGTTGTTGACTGCATGCGGCGGTGCGAGCTTGCTCATAACAGCAGTGAAAAGAAAGACCAGCCCAAGCATAATAGTCTCCAGCTTCAATCCTCTGCGTGAGAACTCATTTTCCCCATTGCCAAAGCCGTTAAGGAAGGCTGCCGCCAATAGAGGAAGTATGCTCAAATGTTTAAGCAACAGCATCTGTCCGTAAGGCAGCAACCAGGAAGCTGTGTAATCGGCGGGTTTTGAAAACAGCAGCCACACTGTAAAACCGCTCAGCAGGATCATTGCCATCATGCCGAAAGCAAAAGGAGTGAACCATTTCAGAAAACTGCTCCAGTTGGTGGGAGCCGCAGAAAACCAGGTAACGACGATCAACACCCCGGCCCATAACGCCAGTGACAGAAAATGCAGGGTGTGGCTGAGCAAGCCCGTAAGCAAGTCGAGCGAAGCCGCGTGGCTGCCGAAGCCCATATTGATGATGACCAGCAGCAGCCAGAACGCCTGAATGTATTTCGAACTATTGACCGCTGCCGCACCGAACCAGAAAAATGCGAGGAACAGACTGAATGCAAAACTCTGGCCAATCTGGAATTCGCTGATGGCTGTCCATATTGCGGTGCCTGCCCCTGCGTTATTGACCAACAGACCGGTCAATTGAATAGCTGGTGCTGCCGACAACACTGGGATGAAAGCAATCGCCAACAGTACTGTCGGTTTTTTAACGGTGATTGACGGTTTCCTGTGTTCCGGAACAAATTGCAGGACGATAATGCCTGCAAGGAATGAAACGATCACATAAAGCAGAAAATCCGAAATGATGGTGAACAGAATCATTTTCTTCTGGCCAATACGAAGAACGTGACTGCTGCAATTATCAATAGCGCAACGATGAGGATGGTGACCCATGGAGTGTCTGCTTTTGCAGGCTCCACATCCGGTGCAGAGGCTGCTTCTGCTTCCTCACTGGTTGCTTCTTCCGTTGTTGCTTCTTCTTCCGTTGCTTCTTCGGCAACCTCTTCTTCGACAGGTTCCTCTGCGATGGATTCCGCTGCAACGCTGAACGTCAGTGTGCCCGTTACTTCATGGCTGTCCTGGCTGATCACACTCCAGGAGACTGTATAGGCGCCATTTGGCAAACCTTCGCTCAGTTCACCCCGCAATTCCGTATCAGAAACGCTGACGCCGGTAAATTCAAAGGCGTTTCCGGATGCTTCAGTAATGTTCATCTCCCCCTGCTGGATGGGCGTGTCGAATTGAAACAGAATTTCAGCAGGTGCCTGATCAAGCGATTCACCTTCAGCGGGTGTTGAAGAGGATAAGCCCGAGTGGGCATGAGCTGTAGATGGTAGAAACATTAACAGTAATGCAATTATCATTAGTTTTTTCATTAGATGTGCCAACTTTCTGTTTGATTTTGTAAGATTATTTAAGGTAAAAATAATATCCGTTAACTTTCTTATATTATTTGATGTGCCAGCAATGTACAAACAATAGCTGAATTTTTTTGTTCTATAGTTATAACGAAAAGTATAGATATTTTGATACGTTTCATTTTCAAGCTACCTGATCCGTGAACTTGTTAGGGGTAGCGAAGTTCGCTTAAAAACTTGCCACACTTGAAATGTTGAAACTTCAGGGGGGAAGAAGTTCATTCTAAAACGTGCCATACTTAAAGCAGCTTTAAAGGACTGCACTATGATTGCACTTTTGAAGGGGAAGATTCTGTTTAAATTAAATGTATATGAATTTTATTTAAATTTTTTATGGAAATTAGGAGTGAACTTTGAACTTTTTTGTTTATTTAAGAGATGGGTTTTTCAGCTAAAACTCCGCACTCGCAGATTGGCCCGCAATAGTACTATACAAAGAATCTTTCAGCTTACATTCCGCACTCACCGTTCGGCACGCGATATAAGTATACAAAGATTTTTCAACTAAAACTCCGCACTTAAGGTTCGGCCGGGTAGATAGTTGTGCAAGGAATTTTGTAGCGTGAACCGCATATCATAATACAAAGATTCCACTCAAACTGATTCTAGAGTCTGATTTCACGGGTTCCGGTGTTTACAGGTTGTAAGGCATACCCAAGATGCATAGAAGAAAGAGGTAGGCATAAAATTCAAAGGAGATGGTTCAATGGACATTCAATCAATCGTAGTAACTGTTGTACTAAGTTTAATCGGGGGATTCATACTGCTGCTGATTCACCCCGAGATATCAAAACTGGTTCAAGTAATCAGAAAAAATCCATACAATACCTTCATATTCATAGGTATGTGTATCGTCATAGCCGGAGTGGTTAAGGTGGCTTTTCTCCAGGGGTGAATCTTCCCCCTGTTTTTTTATAGACTTTTTTTCAGGTGCAGGGGGCTTTTAAGGCACTTTCTTTATAGGATCATCATTATTACCGTTTTAGATCCGACTTTTTTATTTCCGAAAAATTTCTGTTGAACTGCATCGCCCTGCCATGGTTAATATTACGGACATTGAGACTCTCCGCGGCACCAGTATTTTGCTGCTTTTTCTCCGGTTCAGATTTCTTTGGCATAAATCAACCAGTATTTTGGAACTTTTTTGAAAATAATTACTTATGACCTATACTAGCTTTGGAATTTACGGATTATAATTTTCTGGATATCACAATCTTGTTAGATGGGGGAAAGAAATGAAAAAATTATTGGCTTTATTGATGGCAGTATTATTGGTGGTTTCTGCTGTGCCTGTTTCAACGTTTGCAATCGATCAAAGTGATCCGGAGTTTGACGCATTTCTGAAAGAAATCAACTGGTCCAAAAAAGATTACATAAATTATTTGAAGAGCAAAGATTGGTCCCTGGAAGAGTTCGGGGAGATAGAAGAATTGGGTATGCCTTTGTCTGAAGAGGGCGTACAGGCCATTATGGCCAAATATGAATTGACTCGCTCAGAGTTGAACGCGCTGCATTTTGATTTTGGCGAAATTGAAGAAGGCGAAGATGTATTGGACTCCATTTATATCATCTTCAACGAAGATCTTGACTACTACACAGAATTCTATTTGAGTGCAGGAATTGATGAAAATGACACGGAATTTTCGAGTTTCCTTGAGGACATCAACTGGTCGAAAGAAGATTACCTGGCATTTCTCGACAGCAAAGGCTGGTCTTTGGCGGATTTTTGGGAAATCGGAGAACTTGGAACGCCATTGACTGAAGAAGATGTTCAGACAGTGATGGCTGATTTTGAATTGACACGCGAAGAATTGAACGCATTGCTTGTCGACAATTATGATCTTGCAGAAGACGAAGATGTAATGGAAGGAACTTCCCTCATTTTTAACGAAGATCTTTATTCCTACGTAGAGTATTATCTGGATGAAGAGAATCTTGCAGACATCGACTTTGGCATTGAAGGTCTTTTCACGGAAATCGGTTTGACGGATGAAGAATTGGATCGACTGTTTGAGCATTTCCTCGGATTGGATCTGGAAGATGAAACTTTCCTTGCTCAATTGGAAGTTCTGGCAGAGCGCATGGAAACGATTGAGGAATTCGAAAGTGCAGATGAACTGGATGCTGCTCAAATCGCTGAGATTCTGGATATTTTAACGGATACCATGAACCTGTTCCAAATTGATGCGAAGTATTACCTCACTGATGGAAAAGAAAAGCAGCCCCTTACTTTAGCTGCCTTGATGACATTGGAATCAACGGACGGCTATGATTTATTGATTGAAATTTACAATAAGCAAGGCACTTTCCTTGCCGACCTCATTCTCACAGCTGAAATGTTCGGTTCTGAAATCATTACAGAAACAGCGAAAGACCTTGAAGTGGTGAAAGAAGTTGTCGCTGCTCCTAAAAAAGAAACCGTGAAAAAAGATGTAAAAGCTGTTAAGACAGTAAAAGGCGCGAAGCTTCCGAAAACGGCTTCCAATTACCTCAGCAATGCATTGATCGGCCTGGCATTCGTATTGATCGGGTTGCTGTTATTCCGCCGTATGAAAACTGCGGGCAATTAATCGATGAGAAAAGAAAGAAAGAGAGGCGCAGGCCGCAACAAATTCATTTTGTCGGTCCTCGCTTTATCGATGATAGCTTTCGGCCTTTGGTTCAGCGGTACAAACGCGGCTTCTTTCATGAAAGGTTATATGCTTTTCAAGACCGACCAGGCAGCCCAAGCCGAAGTCGGCGAGAAAACGCCTCCTTCCACTGAGACTGTCAGCTTAACGAAAGAAACTGCAGACACTGAAGGAGATGCAGTGCTCTATCCGGTGCGCCCGGAAAAAGGCGAGAATATCGGATCGCTTGTGATTCCGAAAATCGACGCCACCTTGCCGATTTATCATGGGACGGATGAAGATGAGCTTGTAAAAGGCGTCGGCCATTTTGCCGACAGCGTCCTGCCGGGCGAAAACGACAACTCGGTTCTTTCCGGCCACCGCGATACGGTGTTCCGTGAATTAGGCGAAGTCGGAAAAGGTGACTTGCTGATTGTCGAGACGTCTGCTGGAACATTTACGTATAAGGTGAGAAAGACCCGGATTGTGGATGCGGATGACCGGACGGTGATTGTGCCGAAACCGAAAGCTGTGCTGACGGTCTCGACCTGTTATCCTTTCGACTTTATCGGCTATGCACCGGAACGCTTTATCCTGATTGCGGATCTTGTGTCGAAGGAATAAAAGAAGCGTCCAGCTGTGATTGATGCAGCTGGGCGCTTTTTGCGTATACACTATTTTTATAGTAAGAACTCTACCGCAATTCACTTTCTCACTTTTAAAATGCTCAGGTATTGCTGCCACGGGCCTACGTCCTGCCGATACCTTTCCGCCATCACACGAGTGATTTGGGAGATGTGCGTCAGGTCATGGACCACCCATGTGGAGAGCAATTCGCGTAATGTGACCGAGCCGAATTCAGGGTGGGTGCCTCGCAAATCAAGATCTTTGTCGTTATTGACCAGGTCTTTCAATTTTTCCAGATTGGATCTTCGGATTTCCTTGAAAGCCGCCAACTTTTGCTCAAGTGTTGTGTCAGCGCTGGTGTCGAGATGGGCAAAGCGGTCGAATGGCGGAAACGGCCTGCTTTCGCCTTCCCGGAGGAGCGTCTCAATCCGTGGAATCCAATTGCTGATCTCCGCTTCAATCAGGTGGGCGATCACTTCTTCCGCATTCCAGGTCCCTTCGCCTTCGTTGCAATGGATCCATCCTTCAGGCAATCCGGACAGGAACATTTCCAGACTGGCTGGTGTACGCGCGAGCAGTTGAATGGCTTCTTCAAATCGAAAATTCATACAGGCACCCCTTTTCGTTTTCAGCAGTCCTTAAGAAAAGTTTGTTTACACCCTGTGTATATTCGCGTTATCCCCTGAATTTCCTGCTGGATTTCACTTGGCAGGATGCATCCGATATCCGATTTGATTTATTGAAGAATTTTCTCCATCTCTTCAATATTTTTTTGCATCAATGAAAAATAAGTTTCGCCTGCATCGATTTCTTCCTGGGTTAATACGCTCAGGTTATGCAATTGCACAGCTTCCGCTCCTATTTCTTTTTGGATGATCTCCGTCAGCCGCGAGGAAACATTTTGCTCGAAGGCGATATATTCGATATTCAGTTCTTCCGCCTGTTCCACAATTTCTACAAGTTCCTGCTGGGACGGCTCATCCTGGCTGTTCAATCCTGCTACCGCAACCTGGTTTAAATCATAAGCATCTGCCCAGTAGCCGAATGCCGAATGCGAAACGAAAAAGGATTTCTGTTCCGCGGCAGCTGCCATGTCCTCGAACGACGTATCCAGTTCTTCAAGTTCCTCAATCAATTGTTCGTAATTCGCTATGTACTCCTCAGCGTTTTCGCTGTCACGCTCCACCAGATCATTTTTGACGGCTTCAGCAAGCTGCTTGCTCAACACCGGTGAAATCCAGACATGCGGATCCACTTCATAGCTGTGATCGTGGTTTTCTTCCGTTTCTTCTGCGTGGTCGTGATCATGGTCTTCCGTTCCTTCTTCGTAATCACGCTCCTCTTCTTTTATTCCCTCTTCATGCGAAGGTTCTTCGCCAAGCTCTACTTCAGGAATCGATTCAGCAGTGGCTATGAATTCAACATTTTCATTGCTTAAAGTCTGTTTAGCACTCTCAATAAAACTTTCCAGCCCAAATCCGATATAGAATAAAGCATCAGCTTCAGCCATTGCAATCATGTCCTGCTGAGTTGGTTCGAATGTATGCTCGTTCGAACCAGGCGGATAGATGGACTGGACGTTCACATGCTCCCCGCCAATCCGTTCCGTGAAATATGTAAGCGGATATACGGTTGTATAAATCTCGATCTTTTCTTCTGTTGCTGCACTTTCGGTGTCTGTACTTGTCACAGCTTCATCCGTATTGCCGCAGCCGCTCGCTATTAACAGCAGCAGGGCCGGCAGTAATAATTTTTTCAAATGAAATCCCTCAATTCACTAATTTATGTTCTTCACATGCTTTGCTCATTTATTTGTCTTCAGACATTATCGTAACGATTACGATTTGTAAAACCGTAAATTTTTTTATTTTGTTTCCCTATGCAAAGTTACTTTCCGCAGACGCGGGCTGTATTTCTTCATTTCAAGCCGCTCAGGATTATTGCGTTTGTTTTTTACCGTCGAGTAATTGCGGTCTCCGGTTTCAGTACAAGCCAATGTGATGTTCACTCTCATATCTTTTCCTCCTTAATAGAAATCATCTTTATAAATAGTAATAATTACGTTTTATATCATATGATTAAAATGCTGAATCTGCAAGGACTTTCTTGATCAACTTAAACTTTTCTTATAATCAGCCGCCCCGGCAAAACATGGACACAAGAAAAAAGCCGTTTTCCAGCGGCTTTTCCCATCGTCTTCTCCATTCATTTTTCGCTTGTATTTTTTTATTTTGATCCGTTTTGCTTTTTCATTTTAATGGCGTGAAATAATAGTCACAGCCTTCCCATTTCAATTCGGACCTTAAGACTTCAAAGGTCGTACGGAAAAATCCCTGAACTTTTCCACTTGAAAGTTCCTCTCCGGCAACAGCACTCAAAGGCAGAAAATATTCGCTTTTCGCTCCATCGTAATAGGCTTCTGGAGGCTGCACTGGATCATTTAAATCTTTGTAAAGAAACGGTTAGGGCAGCACAAAAAAGGTGGGAATATCCGTTTGCTCATCGCCGAGCCAAAAACCATATTCGACCATGTGCTCATCAAAAGCCGCCTTTTCGATGACCCTGTCTTCGGGATACGGCTCCATTATGCCGGGCAGGATGATCATCGACACGTCGAAAGTGCCCCAAAATAATGCCGGTTTCATTTTTCGACAGCGCAACGGCGCGACAAACTTTGATTGCTCCAGTAGCGCAAACTGGAAAAGTTTCAATCCCCGCAAAGCGCTGTGCTGATCGAATTCCCTCGATGTATCGTCTTCGTTCAAAGGCACACGATAGGCCATTTCCTGCGGTTTTGGATTGATTTTCAACTTGATGCCCCGGGCATGGAGCGCTGAAAATATTTCCTCAAAATACGTTTTGATCGATTTGGACGTCTTCAGCTCAATAAACTCAGTATCGCCATCAACGTTGACAATGATGCGGCTGTGCCGAATATCCATATCCACTTGAAATACCTGGCTCGTTGTAAACAAAATCCCCCTACTGAAGCCGTCCGGTGTAATGGTCAATGCGACATGTGCCCATTACGGTTCCTGCTGTGCTGTCTCCAATTTTATCTTCCCGAGAATCTGTGAAAGCAAATGCAAGGTGAATTTGGTTTCCGCCCATTCAGAATGCCTGATCACATCGATTACCAATACATCCTCCTCCTGTCGGTAGACGATAAAAGACCGGTTCCTGTGGATAAGAACCGGTCTTCTGTCATTTTTTACTTATCCACAGTTAAATATTCGACAAGCAGAGGGATATTCCTTTATCCACAGAAAAGAAGTTGTGGATTACTTCTCTTCACTCTGTTCTTCATTTCTTTCTTCATTGGACTCTTCATTCGGTTCATTTTCTATCGTTTCTTCTTCCGGCTGAGGCTGCTTGGAAGGCTGAACGATTTCGCCTTGTGCTCTGCCGACATAGGATTTCAATAAGTCTCCGATATCAATACCGGTCATTTCCCGCAGCGGTTCCTGCATATCAACCATTGTCTTTGTGACACTGCGGCCGAAGGAAGGCACTCCCTGGCCATTGCCGGAATCGATGATTTTCACGGATTCGATATTGTTGAGTGGCTGCGCTACTTTTTCAGCAAATACCGGCAGCATATCAATCAGTTTCTCTGCAATGATAACATCGCCGTGTTCCTCCATCGCTTCAGCAAGCAGTTTGCGCGATTCGGCTTCTGCTTTCCCTCGTTCGCGGATAACTTCCGCTTCCGCGGCACCTTCGTCGCGACGGATTTTCGCTTTCGCTTCCCCGCTGATAATCGACTTGCGGGCTTCCGCTTCTGCGGAACGTGTGGTTTCGTAATAAGTGGCATCCACTTTCGTTTTGCGGACTTTGCTTTCCTCTTCTTCCAATGTAACGGCGCGTTCCCGCTCCATGAATTTCAGGTTCAATTCTTCGTCCTGGATTTCTTTTGCAAGCTTCACTTTTTCAAGTTCATAAGACTGCTCGGATTTCGCCCGCGCCCGTTCTGTTTCTTCTTTGAACGCGGCATCTTTGATGTCTTTTTCTTTCCGCGATTCAGCAATCGAAATTTGGCGCTTGTATTCTTCCTCTTTCGCTTCCTGATCGGTGCGCGCCCGTTGAATCCGGGTTTCGCGGTCTGTTTCCGCTTCTGCGATTTCAGCCCGCTTGCGGACTTCAGCGATCCGCGGCCGGCCAAGGTTTTCCAGGTAGCCGTTCGTTTCATCCGCATCACGCAGATCCGTCAGCCCAAGAGATGTGATTTTAAAGCCCATCAAATCCAATTGCTTTTGGGCCACTTCCTGGACGTCCAGATTGAATTTCTCACGGTCTCCGTTAATGTCTTCGACCGTCATCTTGGACAGAATCGCCCGCAGATTACTGCCGAGCACCTCGATGATTTCCGTTTCGATTTCGTTCTGCTCTTTGCCGAGGAATTGCTCGGCGTAATTCGCGATGCCGTTCAACGTATCAGCCACTTTCACCATGGCCACGGCATCCGCCACAATCGGCACGCCGGCAATCGTATACACACGCGGTGTTGAAAGCTTTAATTGGAATGAAGTCAAATTGACCGGTGTGGAAGTCTGGAAACGGCGCAAGCGGTAGCCGCCGCCCCGTATGATTTTCATCGACCTTCCTTCTTCATCGTTAAAAATATTCGTATCTTTCTCGGGATCCCCAAGTTTCGGTCCCGTAATAATCAATGCCTCGTTTGATTTGGCCGTCCGGTAACGGAATCTTACCCAGAAAAAGTACCCGATACCAGCCAGTACTGCGACGATCAACACCGCAATTCCCAGTGTGGCGTATCCGATTGATTCCAACATTCGTACATCTCCCCTTTGAGTTGTATTCTTATTTGAAATTCAAATAAGTAAGTGCAGCCATGTTCCTGAATTTTTACTGCATAATAATTATACGACGAGAATTGGAAAACGTTTCAGTAAATTTGGAATTTAGAGCTAATTCTTTTTTTCTTGAAAAAAGGAAATAAAAAGGAAGAGAAGCCGCCTTGTCGACAGCGTTTCTCTTCCTTCAGTTTCCGGGCAATCAGAGTTCTGCTATACCGGGTTCTCGATTGAACCCATGAACAGGATCACGCCGGTTTCTTCGTCCGTAATTGCGAAGAAGAATGGCCGGTCTACAATCAGTTCAAATGGCGGTTCTGCTGGTCCTGATGTATCGACCCCTATAGAAGTGACTGCCGCTGCTTCGGTTCCTTCCTCACTCACGTTGATAAAGCTTTTCTGTTTCACTTCACTGATCAACAAACCGCTGCTTGTTTCGAACATTTTCGATAAGTCAGCACTGCTGAAGGCGGTTTCCATGCCAAGTTCCTGCAAAGTATCATTTAAATTCACTTCGTATTCCAGTTCAAATTTAGGCAGCATCACGGTGCCTAAATTCGACTCGAATCCGGCCATCCACCCGGCCCATTCTTCTTCATTCATCGATGCTTTGAATTCGTCCAATGAAGAGGTTTCAGCCGGCAGAAATACATGCATATTCATCTCACCCTCGCCGTAAGGAAGTGACACAGCCTGAAAGTTGTCGGTCTCCAGGTAAGAGAGCTGCTCGTTCAAGCTCATCAGCGGAACTTGTGCTGTTGAACCATCCTCCAGGTGGAAAGGCCGTTCAACAGTCGCGTCCTCAGGAAACGGGTACTGCCACGCTCCATTAAAGTAAATCGCATTCAACAGCATGGCCACCAAATTGCCGGGCAGCGGACTTTCAGCCATCTTGTCGATTCTTTCATTTGTTGCGTCACTGACCCAATCATTGATTGCGTCTGCTGAAGCGGGATCTGTAATGTCAATGGTTTCTAACCTGGCGTTATAGTAATCCTGACTGCTTTCTGTAAAACTCTCACGAAACGTATAACCTTCTTTTGCCCAGATGGAATTCGCTATATTCAGTTCAATATCTTCTGTATCACTGGCCAGTTTCGTGACAAGTGATGCATTTGCTTTGTTCATTTCTTCAGGAGCCAGCCCTTCCGCTTCAAGCACTTTGGCAATTTCATCTTTCGTTGCCCCCTCTGCTCCGTTATAGACCATCGCCAATGCCATATACAAACTTGTTGGCGACACAAAGATGTTTCCGTCTTCTTTGGCCGATAAATCTTTCAGCAGTTTCATGCCGAGTATGTTATTGGCCTCCGCAATCAGTTCGTAATCCGTTTCTCCATATTCCACATGATCCGCAATCTTCATACTGGCTTGATCTTGATCCTGCATAATACCGCAGCCTGACACAGCGGTTAGTAATCCCGTGACAATCAATAACTGAATCAATTTTTTCATGGGTCAACCCCCTTTAAACGCATTAGACTGGAAATAGGTGGGAAAGTTACAAGTTTTACATACTCAATATCCTGACAAGCAACCGGTTCATATCCGTTGCACTTTGCTGAAAATCCTGCCGGTGCCACTCTATCGCGAGGCCCAGAATGGCATTTGCCTGGTAGGCGCTGAGCATCGGTATTTCGATGTCCGTCTGATAATGATGGCTGATATCGTCTTTGATCAGTTTCTGCACTTGATCAAAAAGCAGATAATAATAGGACAGCGGCACGGTTTTCGAGAAAACGATGCGGTAGAATGGCTGATAAGTTTCGATATGATGAAAAATGCGGATGGTTGCTGGATTGACGTTTTTCGACAGCAGGCTTTCCACGTGTTTATACGGCTCCTGATAAGAATCCGCCAAATCTTTCATAATCATCTTAAAGTATTCCTCAAACAGGTTTTCAACTTGTCCATAATGCGTATAAAATGTTCCGCGATTGACCTTCGCCAGCCGGCATAATTCGGTTACGGAAATCGAGTTCAAACTCTTTTGCTCCAATAAATGCATAAGCGCTTTCCTTAACGCTTCTTTCGTCTTGAACACCCGTAAATCCGTTTTCATTTTTCCACCTCCCAGCGAACAGAATTCGTCATATTTTATGTTAATGAACAGTTTTGTCGTTTTTGTTTATTGAATATTCTTACTTTTTAAGTCTATAATTTTATTGTACACTTGTTCATTAAATATGAGGAGGTTTTATTGATGAGATTGGAAGGTAAAGTTGCGGTAGTTACAGGGGCTGCGTCCGGAATGGGCAAGGCGATTGCGGAATTGTATGCGGCTGAAGGCGCGAAAGTGGTCGTTGCGGACATGAATTTCGACGGCGCCGAAGCAGTGGTACAGGGCATTTCAGCGAACGGCGGAACCGCCAAAGCGGTGAAAGTGAACGTCATGAGCCAGGAAGATATCGACAACATGATTGATACAGCGGTAAATGAATTTGGCACATTGGATATTCTGGTCAATAACGCCGGCATTATGGATGGCTTTGAGCCAGTCGGCGAGATCACGGATGAAAAATGGGACCTGATTTTTGATGTAAATATGAAAGGCGTTATGCGGGCTACTCGTAAAGCGCTTCCGATTTTCCTTGAAAAAGGCAAAGGTGTCATCGTCAACACCGCTTCAACAGGCGGCTTGAACGGAGCTCACGCCGGTGCTGCATACGGCGCTTCAAAACATGCCGTTGTCGGCTTAACGAAAAACACCGGATTTATGTATGCCAACTCAGGCATCCGCTGCAACGCGATCGCACCAGGCGGCGTGGAAACCAACATCGGTTCCACGATGACGAACATCAGCGAATTCGGCGCCGGCCGGCTGCAGGCTGTGCACGGCTTAATGCCACGATCCGGGAAATCGGAAGAAATCGCCCAGGTGGCATTGTTCCTGGCATCAGACGAAGCAAGTTTCGTCAACGGCACAGTTGTCACTGCGGATGCAGGATGGACTTCTGCTTTTTAAGTGGAACAACTCGAAATGCCAGTCCCGCTTGAATGACGGATCGGCATTTTTTTGGGACGATTTTTGCATCCGGACAGTATTTTTGGAATGCGGACAGTATTCTGTCGGTTGCGGATAGTATTTTCATTCTCCGGATAGTATTAAAGCTGTTCCGGATAGTAAATCCATTTTATGGAAAAATAGAAAACCACTTTTCGTTAAAAATGCAGACGGACAATAAAATCATCTCCCTCCCTCTCAGTTGCCAGGGCAAAAGCGGATGTTTTTCGCCCCGCGAAAAATATCCATGGTTTAAAGGAAGCCTTAGCGGACGCTAAGGCTTTTTCAAATCGGGGTTTGGGTTGTTTGAGCGGGGCGGTAGAATTGGGGTGATTGCGGACATTGGGTCTGCCCAAATAAATTTATGAAACTCACTCCATCCACACTTTTAACAAGAAATTCTTACAATTTCTTCACCAAAACTTCCCTGCAACTCCATAAATCCTTGCATTTCCAACTCCCAAGACCATAAAACCAGCAACTATCCCCCTCCTGAATCGTCTTATAAGATTCATAGACAAGGAGCGTTAATAAGATGAAAAAGAAACTCCATTTAACAATTTTACTTTCTATTTCCCTTTATCTTGCGGGCAGGCTTGCAATGCTGTTTGTCATGGCCGATAAAAACCACCTTTTTATTTACAAAAATCACGATCTTGATTTGCTGCTTCCCTATGTTGATGTCGGACTTACGTTGCTGTTCTTTTACAGCTTATATAATTTTTTCAAAAACAGCCGGGCCATGAGGTACATTTCAATTGCGCTGATGGCATTTTTTATTCCATTCACAATTCTTGTATCTTTTTTATATATCGTCATGAATACAAACGACGAACACAGCAGACATTATTTCGATACTGCGGATGCCAATGAAGAACTCCTGGTGGTAATCGGACTAATGAAAGGTCTGCATCCTGATAGCGGGGATCCGCGGGATATTTATTTGTATGAAAAAATTGCTCCTTTTGTTTACAAAAAACTTGGACAAAGCCAGATTGGATTAGAAGGTGAGGAGTTGAGAAACCTTACTGTTAAACGTGTGGATACAGAAGAACTTTCAGTGGTAATCAATGAAAGAAGAATTTTTCTTGAGAAGAATGAATGAAACATGCAGCTTTCACACTCTTGAAGTCGGCGACCGAAGGAACTAAGGAGAACTTTCCGCTGGCCATTTTTCGTTGCAACCGAATACACAAAAATAAACGCCATCCTTTTTCTGGAAACTATATCAAATCCTGCGGTAGAGTAGATAAAGAGGGATTTTTATGAACAAAAGGAGCTAAAGTGATGACAAAACACGAAACAATCACACTTGAACCACAGGCAGTTTGGCAAGACGAACTGGCGGGCTATACACTTCGAAACGCATCACTCGATCCCAATAACGAGATTTGCCTATTGCTGGCAACTTCGGATCCAGAATTGATTGATGGAAGTTTTGTGCAAAGCAAAACCGCAGAATTCATTGATTACAAAGTTATTGTGCTCTCCGACAGCGCAAAAACAGTAATTCCCATCCCTCAACAACCATGGAATTATCACCATATCCAGCTCTTCGGCAAAGATCAGCTTCTTCTGGTTTGTGCGGGAGCCGTTAAATATGAAAATGGAGAAGCAGACGAAAACGCGAGAATCTTCGATACGGAAGGGAATTTCGTCCGTTCATTTTGCTTAGGGGATGGAATTGAACAGATTTCTGCAACGGCAGACAAAAAAATTTGGACTGGGTATTTTGATGAAGGGGTATTCGGCAATCATGGCTGGGATGATCCCATCGGTAAACACGGACTGATCAACTGGAATGAATTTGGAGAAATCATCTACACATACGAACAGCCAAACAAGCATTTCATCATGGATTGCCTGGCACTGAATGCGCCGTCAGACGACGAAGTCTGGTTTAAATGCGGGCTATGGGATTCTCAGATAGGCATTAGAAGAAATGGCAAAACGACTTATTACATGAACGAAGAAGTCCCTCTCTACCTTTCCGCTTTTGCCATGGATGACGATTACCTGTTGTCCGATGATACGGGCCGAAACAATGGGATTTTTCATTTAGCTAAGCGGACAGGTGCAGCGTACCATAAAGTGAATGAACTCAGTTTTATGGATCCGGCAGGGAAGCGCATATTCCCGCTCCGGGTCAGCGGACGGGGTGCTAAGCTCTTGCTGCAGTGTGAAAATGAAAGTTACTTATTTGATTTGGCAGAGTATAGAAATAACCGATTGTTGATTGAGGAAAGTTGAAGTGACTTTGAAAATAGTTTACAGGAAAAATTTTCATTTCCCTAAAAAAGAAGGCGCCAAATTCAGACGCCTTCTCATCTGATTTGATCTTCTCAAACTGCCTTTTCCTTGCCCGTCGTTATATACAACGCCCCAACCAGCAGCAAAGCGCTTATCGGGAAAATTGCCAGCACCCTGCTCACTTCCATTACTTCAGCTGACAGGACCAAAACAAGGTGCACCAGTATGAATATCACGGAAAATAAAAACGCACTGATGATGACGGATTTTTTCGCTTCCCTCTCATTCCTCCCGACCATTGCAATCACTGCAAATGGAGCTGCACACAATAAAGCCAGCACTCCGTAATTCAAATTCGCCAATCCACCTTCAAACAAATACGCTCCGAAAAGCAATCCGAACACAACCGCCGTTCCGTAAATTATTATAAATGCACCTATCATACTTCCTATTGCCATTGCGGCTTTCGATTTCAACATTTTTTCCACCCTTTCTCTCTGTATCAAAAAAGCTTCCTGCGAATCAAATAATGAAAGACAAAACTTGTAGCTGCTGAAATCACGATGTTTTTCAGCAGGGCTTTCCGTTTTGCACGCTTAACCAATAAACTGAACTGTTCACTTTTCCATTGTGTCCCTGTTTCTCTCACCATTTGTTAGCCCCTTTCCTCTTTTAAACGCTTGGGGGAGAATAAAGTAAACAGTTGTTAATCGCGCATAAATACATTTAATCGGGCGTATTTTTTTCTAATCGTGCATATTTTTATTTAATCGTGCACAAAAATTTTTAATCGCGCATAAAGTTTTCTAACCGCGCGCAAATCACCACATCAACAAATTCCTGCCTCTCCCAAACCCCCAAAAACCAAAAAAGAAGCTTTTCGCTGAGCGAAAAGCCTCTAATTAACCTAAAAACCTAATATTTATCAGTGGTCGCACCAAGAACGGCTGCCCGGATCATCGGAAGGTCGGCAAAAGACATCAATTCTTCCGGAGATCCCGAAACAACGACTCCGGAAACTTCCAACTCTTCCGCAGCAACTCCGGACGCCCCATCTCCCGCAATAACCTCGTGAATCCGTCCAGCTTCCTGCTGGAAGTCGCCTTCTTCTTGCCGCAGCCACTCAAGTTGCCGCATAAAAATGTCTGCCGACTCCAAAGCATCGCGGTACTGCAAAAAGCCATAAGCGTTGTATCCGTAAACCGGCTGCTGTTCTTCTTCCTGGTCAGCAGCCCTGCTGACATCCACCCAATACCAGTTCAGCTGATCCGAAAAACTCTCCTGCACTTCCTCTATTCCGTATGCAGCATCAAAAGAAAAGGCCATTTCCACTACTTTACTGCCGTCGATTTCCTCCAATAACTCCCGTTCATCCGGATAAAAATCATAATCGAGCACCGGGGAATAAAATTCAATCAAACGCTCCCCCTTAAAATACATAACCATTCGGTCATCCTCGACAGAGCCTCTTCCAGAGTATGAGGAAGTCCCGACTGCACGTGAAGACCCGAAAACGGTAAATGCCTTTTCCCGTGTTTCCCACGGAACCGGCACACCCGCCACGTATTTCGTGGAAGAAGTCACGATATTCGCTGAAAATGGTGTGTAATTGTACTGCGATCCCTCCATTTCCACATTGGCCCCGCGAATTGATCCCGCAGCGTAGTCGTAATTGTTTTCATTTTCCATATTTTTATACATCAGAAAAGTTCCCAGCCACAACAGGCCGGCAAACAGCAGCGAACTCACTATCACCGAAACCAGGATGTTGCGGATCAGCGATTTCCTTCGCGCCCTCTTTACCAGTTTCGAAAAATCGCCGTCTCCCGGAAACAACTCATTTTTTTCAGTCATAGCCTTGCCTCCTGTACTCATTCATAAATTCTTTGCGCGCGCGGTACAACGTCGTTTTGACCGAGTCTTCCTTCATGTCATACAACTCGGCAATCTCCCGTATGGCGAGATTGAGACTGTATTTCAACAATAATAATTGCTGATGTTTCGGTTTTAATTTCTTTAACACGCCATCAACGTCCTGTTTCTTTTCATTCTGCAGGACAGCATCTTCCGGCGTGAATTCCTCGAACAATTGCTGAAAATTAAACTTCAGGTCTATCGCCCGCCTCCGCGAGCGCTTCCGGTACAAATCATAATAGCCGTTGACAGCGACGCGGAACAGCCAGCTTTCCACATTTTTATGGCTGATGGAATCTATGTAGAGGATGAATTTATAGGCGGTATCCTGAACGATATCTTCTGCATCTTCTTTTGAAGCACCCATTTTCATCAAATAGGATTTCACAATTTTTAAATGATCATATAATTTTTGGTCCATCACTCGATCGCTCATTCACCGGCCTCCCCCCTTATAAACGTTCTTCTTCAGGAAAGGTGAACAATATTATGTAAAATTTTTATTTGAAATAAAATGAATTCTTTCAGACAAAAAAGCTGCACAGGAAGCATTCTCTTTACTTCCCGTACAGCTTTTTAAGCCTGTTCCGAATTCTTCGTTATATTCACCTGATGCGGGAACGGGATTTCGATGCCATTTGCATCAAGTGCTTCTTTGATGGCTTTGCGCAATTGGCGTTCGACCGCCCATTGCTCGCCGTTTTTCGCTTTTGCGATGACCCGCAACGTGACATCCGACATGCCAAATGCCTGAACGCCGATGACATCCGGACCTTCCACAATCGTTTCATTTTCCAGCGTGACATTTTCACACGCCGTCTGGATGACCGCGATTGCCTTGTCGATGTCTGCGTCATAGGATATGCCAATATCCACCAGTGCTCGCATATTGCCGCGCGAGTGGTTGCTGACGGTGGTGATGTCGCGGTTCGGTATGTAATTCAAAGTTCCGTCGAAGCTGCGGACCTGTGTTGTCCGTAACCCGACCGCTTCGACGATGCCATCGAGGTTTCCGACCGTTACATAATCATTGACGTCAATCTGTTTCTCCAGCAATAGGAAGAACCCGGTGACCACGTCACTGACGAGGCCCTGTGCCCCGAAACCAATCGCCAGGCCGACAATTCCGGCTCCTGCAATCAAACTCGCGACGGACAAGCCGAATATACTGAATATAGTGGCGACAAGTATAAATATCAGCACATACGAGAATACGTTCTCCGCTAAACTCTGCAAGGTCAACGCACGGCCTTTAGTGACATCGCCTTTCTTCGTTAATTTATCGAAAAAACGCCCGATCACTCGATTGCCTATCGCTTTGACAATCAGGAACGCTATAAGAATCCCGATAATTTGAGCTGCAATTATGCCAATATCGATCAGCAGCCCTTCCCAATTAAAATTTTCAACATCAACCAATCAAATCAATCCTTCCTGTTTCCTGGTGCAAAAGTCAGTAATACTCAAGATTTTCCATGTAAGGCCTTTACTTCCATGTTCCTTTATATCACAGATGGGTGAAAAATTTTAGTCTTGTCTTTTCAGTTCGCCGCGGAATTCGTACAACTTTGAAAAACCTTCGCGGATGCGAAGGTTTTCTTAGGCTATCGAGAGAATGTCCACTTCTCAATCATTTCGCTTTAGACGGACGCTTCATTCGGGTTCAAGGTAAAATCGGAATGCTAGTTTCTTGAAATAGGCTTAAAATTTTGCTTTTAGAGAAAACAATCTGAGATATGGAGCAAAACAGCGAAGACGCCCAGGGGACCAAGCGAAGTGCTGAGATCCACTCGGGCGAAGTGTAACGAGCCCGAGTTAGCTCAGCGCGAGCCAAGAGTTGGCCGAAGGAAGTTCGGCCGACTCTTTGCGACGAAGCTAGCGCAGCGATGCAGGAGCACGGGTTTTGGCAAGCGAAGCTGTTTTGCGGAATATCGGTTTTCATTCTTACTTTCTCAACAAGCTCGAAAAACCTTCGCCGATGCGAAGGTTTTCTTAAAAGATTAGAATTTTCAACACTGTGAAAAACATGCGCTTCCTAATTCCTGTTGTCAGCAACCCATTTACATCAATATTAACTTCTCATAAGTCAACTCATCACAAATCACGTAGAGACGTGCATCTTCCGGAATCGGATCTTCCAGCCGGCGGACGATGCTGAAATCATGTCCTTCTGCTATCAAATTAGCCCCCTGCTGCATTAACGCTTCAAATGCATCACCATATGTCTTCCATGAAGACTGGGGTTCAATCTCCCATATATTCTCTCCATATGCATCGTTTAGTAATTTACTATATAATCGACTGGCCCCGTGATGCATCATCGACTTCGTCATTAATTGAGGGAACGATTCACTGGACAGCACGAATTCATTTACACCCGCGTGCTTAAACATTCTGATATGGTTTTTATGCGTAATTTCGGCTATGGTGTAAATATCTATTCCTTTTTCTGCAGCATATCTTTCAACAGCGGATGCAATGAGGAGCGTTTTGCCGTCAGCCTGTACTTCATATTCATAATCAGAAGCAAAAACTGCTACAGAATCAGCTCTGTCAATATTCGCTTGCTCCAATATTTTCTGTTCTGTCGGATTTCCCTGAATATAATGAAACCGGTCATGCTTAAAAGGAGCTTCTTTAAGGTGGTCTATCAACACCACATCTTTTTCTATGCCTCTGTTCAGCAAAAGTTCTATAATGGTTTTTTCGACACTTTTTGACCATCCGATAACCAAAAAATGATTTTTGCCAGTATAACTTAGCTTCCCTTCCATTTTAAGCCTCCCATAATAAGTGTAAGTATCCACGATTTTGCCGAGTATGATACCAATCAGGCCAATTCCGAATAAATACAGGAACATCCCGAATATCCTTCCGGGTACTGTAACAGGAGAATAGTCTCCAAAACCGACAGTCGTAACCGTTGTCAAAACCCACCACAGGCCATTGAAAGGTGTCCCGAATGTTTCGGGTTCGATATAGTAGATGATAAAAGCACTGGCAATATAAAAAAGGCTGGCAAACAGGACAACTTTGGCTGTATTGATTCTTACCACTTGTTTAATCAGGTTAAAAATAGGACGGACCTCCCTTCTGTTCCATAACAAGAGAACACAGGAATACAGGCAACCCAAATAATAGTTCTTTTTGCAACCATACCCTTAATTCATTTACCTGCAAACGTGCTTCAAGAAGTTTACCGACAGCGCATACATTTTCATCTAAGTTTTAGTAACCTGTGAAAATAATATTAAAAACCGCTCTGGCCTATGTAAGGCTGGAGCGGTTTTGAATTTATTCCAATTTGACTTTGCGCTGCACGAACCATTGCTTGAAGACCCCGCTGAGATCATTCGGCACATCGCGGATATTGCTGACGTGAATCGGCTTCGCGCGGTTAATGAAACTCAGGCTCCCGACGCCAAACATTCGCTGCAGTTTGGACTGGCTGACCTCGATTTCCTGTATCCGCTCCCTGCGGGTGATAAAGGTGGTCGTTGTAAACCCGCCTGTCCGGATCTGGATCGAATCCCCCTCCAGTGCATAGCGCGTGAACAAGTATTCGAACAGACGACTGACGAGACTGAAGGCAAACAGAATCCCTGCAATCCATAGGAGTGACGGCTGGAAGAACCATAAGCCAACAGCAGCAAGAATTGTCATGTAATACGGACGCATCAGCTTCAGCCAGATCGTGTTGCGGGGCAGGCGCTTCAAATTCTCCTGCACCGTATATTGCGGCATCAGCTCATTCAGCAAGCGGTAAGCTTCCTGTGTCTTCATGAACGGGTAAAGCGAATTGGTTTCCAGCTCATCCCCCACATTGACCGCTCCTGCGCTGATCAATTTGATTTCAACAATACCCAGGATACGTTTAATCAGCGGTTGTTCAATTTGAATTGCCTGGACTTTATTGCGCTGGATCGAAAACGTATGGACCTGTCCGACCCCCCGCGAAATATAAATCCGTTCCTTATCCGCTGCAATCCGGTAATTCCCGTAGCGGATTGTCGTCATAACATAGCCGATCAGCGAAGAGATGATGACGGCGGCAATAAAGAGCGGGATGAGCAGCCAGAGATGATCGGCAAAATAGAAGAAGGCATTTTCAGCTTCATCTTCCAGTGAGAAAAAATCATCGATCTGGAAATACAATGCCAGCAGGATCGGAAAGATGGCGAGAAAACTGAGCGACGTGAAAGCGGCGCGCAGCGTATCCCGCTTTGTCGACTGGAAATATTCCCGTCGTTCCGCCTTTTTAGGCTGCACCTGCAAGTCTTCGCTTGCTTCACTTTCTTCGGACTCAATCGATGGAGCCACATCAGTGTCTCCTCTTTCGATCATGCGGATAATCTCATCCGCTTCCTGCCTTTTCAAAACCGGGAAACGGACTGACGCCTCTTCACTGGAAGTCCCGGTCTCAAGCGTCAGCGACGTCAAACCGAACCAATTATGGATGAAGGTGGTAGCCGTCTTTTTATTCTGCACCCGGTTGAACGCAATGGTCCGTACTTTTTTGACGAATATACCCTCACGTAAGGTGATGGATGTTGGATCGACTTCATAGGTATGCAGCCACCACGACAAAAAGATCTTTACAACCGTAAATGCCGCTGCAGCCAGGAAAGCGATTTTTGCCCAGAGGATCCAGCCGGTCGTTACGTCATAATTGAAAATAAACAGGACCAATATAAAGAAAAAGCTGTTGCGCAGAAATGCAAAAAATTCCACAAGCAGATAAGCAGGATGGTAGCGTTTCGCTTCGCCGGAATTATTCAAAGGAATCATCTTCCTTCACATTGGCATACGACGCAATCAGTGAACGCAGCTTCAGCGCTTCTTCCTGCGGGATAGCGGGTATCGTGTGGCTTGAAGCAGTCGTGCCGATCTTCAATGAATAAAGTCCGGCTTTTCTCAGGAATGGTCCCTGATCCGTCATGACATACTCGATTTTCGCCATTGGTATGATTTTATGTTCAACATTCCAGCGGCCATGTTTAAGCTGAATGAAATTCTCGTCGACGTCATAGCGCCAGGTGCGCTGAATAAAAACCGGTTCGATCCAAATACTGAAAATAGCCGACAAAATCGTGATGCCGATGAGCACATAAAGGGTAATATTGACCCAGTTGTACCAATCCCACAAATGGCTGGCAGTCAATAATGCGCCAAAGCCCAGCAGGAAAGAACCGTGCCCGATGGTGTTGGTCATCCGCCAGATTTGGATGATTTTCGTTGAAATTTGTCTTTCCGGTTCTTTTAATATGTATTCCATGTATTTCACCTCATTCTTATTACGGATGTGCAGTTATTAAGTTTCGGAAATTTCGTGTTACTCCTATTCAAAAGAAAATATCCGCTTTTATCAAGATGCTTCGACAAATTCAAGATATTCATTTTGGCAATGGCCTCTTGCTTTTATTATATATGCTGTACTAATTATCTAGGGAAACCGATATTCCGCAAAAACAGCTTCGAAGACAGTAGGTGTGTCCTGCACGGATACTGTCTTTGCGACGAAGTGCGCAGCACTGCAGGAGCACGATTTTAAGGCTGCTCCTGCATCGCTGCGCTGCTTCGTCGCAAAGAGCCGGCCTTGCAGGCTACGGCCAACTCTTGGCTCGTGCTGAGCTAACTCGGGCTCGTTTCACTTCGCCCGAGTGGATCTCATCACTTCGCTTGGTCCCCTGGGCGTCTTCGCTGTTTTGCTCCATATCTGGATGTAACCCTAGCGCCGGCGCGAAGAGTGGTCTTCTCGGCTTATTCCAGGAGCCCAGATGTGCCCATGCAAAGATGGTACCTCTTTCGCGACGAGCGTGCGCAGTAGCATAATCTCTGCCCTTGTACAAAGCGACGAAGCGGCATATTAAGTGTAATTCTTTTATTAAACTAATTTAGCATTAAAGACCTGAATAAAGCACCCCCTTCGAAGAAGTTCTGTTATTCCAGAACCCTACGAATCGGAGTGCTTTTCAAAAAGGTTACGCCCGAATCCATTTCCAGATCTCACCTGGAGTGGCATTTTTCCCGTACATCAGGATACCAATTTTGAAGATTTTGCCGGCAAGTTTCATGAAAATCAGAACACTGATGGCGAGAATTGCGATGGCAATGCCAATCTCCACCCACGGCCATTCTTCCAAGAGCGATAAGCGAAGAATCAGAACGCCCGGCGCAGTGAATGGTACATAACTTCCAAGCTGAGCCCAGAAACCGCTCGGATCGCTGAACACTGGCCCTATGAAAAGGAAGGGGCTGAATGGCAGCATCATGACCATGCCCTGGAAATTGCCAGCCGTCGAGATATCGGCCATCGTGGCACCGATGCCGACAAACAAAGCCGCATACAGCAGGTATCCAAGAATCGAGATGAGCAACAGCACCAGAAGTTCGGGCACCAGCAGATACTCGATAATCGGGAAATCGATTTTCCAGATGAGCGCAGGGAGTGCGATGACAATGAAGACGATCACCTGGATGATGCCGAGGACGAAATAGCCGATGATCTTGCCTTGCATCAAGTCAGCCGGCGTCAGCGACGACAGGATGATTTCTGCTATTTTGTCTTTCTTCTCCTGAGAAGCGCTTTGGAAAATCGCCATTCCCGTAAAGACGATCGACAGCATCACGACGGCTGCAAAGATGCCTGGAATCACGCGCGCCAGTATCGATTCACTGAACAGACCACTGTCTTCGGTTTCATCGGAAGCATCTTCAAAAACGATGCCTTGCGCGACGACTCCCGCTTCATCCGGTGTCAGACCGAGCTGTTCAATCTGCATCATCTGCAAAGGACCGCCCAGAAGCTGGACCTCTTCCATGAAGGCGGGGTTGGTTTCTTCGCCCGTGTAGACAGCCACATTGCCTGTTTCTACCGACTGTTCATCGATAAAGACATATGCTGCATCCTCTTCGCTTTCAAGTGCCGCAGCTGCTTCCTGTTCAGTAACTTCTGTCGGTTCCATTTGCCATTCGGTATTTGCTGCCGCCATCTCCAGCTGATCGTAGACGCCAAGCCCTTCATTGACATAGACAGTCGTCGTTGCTGCTTCGTCATCCGAACTGAACAGATCCGGCAGCAGGAAAAATGCCAGAAAAATAAGCGGTGTCAGAACCAGGCCGATGATGAACGATTTGCTTTTCATATTGCGTTTGATTTCCCATTTGGCGACTTTCATCGTATTACGCATGCACTTCACCCGCTTCCTTCAATAAATTCTTGTCCGTAGCGATATCGATGAAAATTTCATGAAGCGAAATCCGGTCAATCGATAATTCCTGGATATCCATTTCTCCCGGAAGATTCTTCAGCCAAAAAGCCGGATCGACGTTTTTCGACAGATAGAGCACCGCCGTGTCATCGCTCTGCTCCACCCGTTCCACTTCCGGCAGACTTTCAAGCAACACAAGGCTGTTGCTGCCGTGAATGGTACATTTAAAGTTCGCGTATTCCTTTTTCACATCGCTCAAGCTCCCCGAAATCACTTTGCTTCCGCGGTGAATCAGAAACAGCCGGTCCGCCATTTCCTCCACGAGATTCATCTGATGTGATGACAATAAAATCGCTGTTCCGTTTTTAGCGAGCGACCGGATCTCATCCTTAAACAGTTCCTGGCTGACGGGATCCAGCCCCGAAAAAGGCTCATCCAGTATCAGCAATTCCGGCTCATGGATAATCGAAGCGATAAATTGGATTTTCTGCCCCATCCCTTTCGACAATTCTTCCACCGATACTTTGTCTTTGCCTTCGAGTCCGAATTTCTCCAGGTATTCCAGCGCGCGCTGCTTGGCGCGGTCCAGCGGATAATCCTTCAATTCTGCCAGATACAGCAGAATATCCATCACTTTAACGTTTTTGTACAAGCCCCGTTCTTCCGGCAAATAGCCGATTTTATTGCGGGGAATGTCTTTGGTCGTGCCGTTCCGGAATGTGATGGTCCCTTCATCGGGATACATGATGCCCATGATGTTTCGGATCGTCGTCGATTTCCCCGCTCCGTTCGGCCCCAGCAGCGCCATGATTTCCCCTTTTTTAACTTCGAATGAAATATTCGAGACAATTTTCTTGTCTTTAAATGATTTTCCCAGTCCTTCTACGGCGAGCATCGTTTCCATTCCTCTCATCCCCTTTCAATTTTCATTTCAGCAGCAGACTGATGATGTCTTCCAGTTCCAACGCATTGTCGTCAATGACGTCGATTTCCTGTTCCACAAAGTACTGTTCCGTTGCGTAAGGGTTTTCAGAAACCAGCTGATTGGTCGAGCGCGAAAGTTCACCTGGCACTGGACCGGCGGGCATTGCCGTCAGCCAATAGCGGCGGAATCCCGTTATCAGCAAGTCTTTCTCGTAGCGGCCGATCGCTTGTCCATCCTGAATCAGGAACAGGTAATCCGCCAGTTTTCGCAGATCATCGGGCTGATGCGATGTCATAATAACTGCACGGTCCTCTTTCTCCATCCATTCAACAAGAAGATCCATTACCACTGTTTTCGACGGAATATCGAGTGACGCAGTCGGTTCATCGAGAATGAGGATATCCGTGCTGCGCGGCAATGCCAGCGACAGCGTAAGCTTTTGTTGAACGCCGGGTGATAATTTACCAAAACGTTTATCCAGCGGCACCCCGAAAAGTTCGATCATGCGCTCAAAAAGTGCCTGATCCCATTTTGTGTATAAGGGCGCGATTAATTTCTGCAAGTCGTTCCCTGTATAAGCATTCCAGCCCACTGCAATCTGTGGCTGAAAAGTAATGTGCCTCTTCCAGCTTTCATCTGCACCGTTAACCGGTTTGCCAAAAACTCGAATCTCTCCTCCGTCCAAATTGACCAAATTCATGATCAGCTTCAGCAAGTTGCTTTTGCCGGAACCATTATTGCCGACAAATGCGGTAATGGTCCCTGGTTCCACCGCTAAACTGATGGGCCCCAGTTGAAACCCTTCTATCTCTTTCCTGACATCTTTTAATTCGATCCACGGAAGCATTGGTCATTCCCCTTTCTCAAGCTCCTTTAATGTCTGCTCAAAAACTGCTTTGATTTCTTCCACTGCATAGTCGTAATCCATCGCATTGCGGATCGCCCGTCGGAATTCTTCCTGAACCGACGAGGTCATCACTTCCTGTTTCGTGGTGGTCAGGATCTCTGCGACGAAAGTTCCTTTGCCGTGGGCTGTCTGGATAAACCCCTGCGCCTCCAGGTCCTGATAGGCACGACGGATGGTAATGACGCTGATTTCCAGATCCTTCGACAACGCACGTATCGAAGGAAGCGGTGTGCCGGCCGTCAAATGCCCACCGGCAATCAGAGCTTTCAACTGCTTTTCAATTTGATGGTAAATAGGTTCACGCGAATCTTTGGATATACGTATCGGCAGCAAAAGCAGGCCCCCCTCTCACAGATAATCCGTTTTCTTCATCGTTCTTTTCATATCCATCTGCCAGTATTTCCAGCCTCCGACGATCAGGATGATGGCAATCAAACTCGACAGTAATGTCCATTCCGTTGCAAGCACCATCGTCCAATAGATGAAGCCTTCATTCGACAGCAGTAACAATAAGTAGATGGCGCCAATTCCCAGCAGCATATAGATGAACGACAGCACGATAGCTTTGGTTTTGAAATTCCCACCTGCTTCACTGGCCGCCATCATAAAACCGACAGTTATCGACAAAGCCAGCCAAATCAGCAAAAATGATACGTACGCAAGAGGCGTCATCATTTCCCTGAAATTTTCTGAGATCAGTGGCATCGAGATAAGAAGAGCCAACTGAAGCGGAAATGAACAAAGCGCATGGATAATGAATCGGCTTTTGATAATGACTTTTTTTGTGACGGGCAATTGCTGCATCATGACAATCGATGGCGCTGTCCACAAATCACCATCCAATTTCTGCATCTGAAATTCCTTGCCCTTCGTCCAGGTCGGAAACAAAAAGAAAATCAGCAAAAACATCAAATCGAAAAACTGAAATTCTCCATTCAGGTAGATTTCAAATGACTGCATAAAAATCATGCTCGCGACGATATAGAAAGCCATAATCAGCAATAAATTCCTTCGTGAAGCTTTTATCTCAAAAGCCGCCAGCCGGTAAGCCTGTTTCCACTCATTCATATTGGAGCACTCCTTTTAACTGTTATACTGTTTATACTCATATACACAGTAGCATATATTTTTTGGAATGGTCAATTGGTTTAGGAAATTAATTACAATTTAAATTGACATGACGGAGTGAATTTGAAAGGGGAAAGGTGGAAAGGCATAAGAAAAACGCCTAATCTGCTGAAGCATTGGGCGTTTGGTAATGTGGTGAAGAAAGTTTTGGGAATTTGGCGATATGAAAAAAATTTTCGCCCTGTGGAAAGCTTCCTTTTGGATGTGGGGCTTTGAGAAAGGGGAAAATTGGCGAGCGGAATGATTTGCGTGCGATTGTTTGGTGTTTGTGTGCGATTATTTTCATTTGCGTGCGATTAAAACGATTTATGCTCGATTAAATTATTTTATGCGCGATTAGAAATTTTTATGCGCGATTAAAAAAAAGATATGCACGTTCAGCATTTCCTCCCTACAATTTTGAAAGAAAAATTAAAAGTCCACATAAAACGGTTGCACTTCTTCGTTCAGGCATAATTCGATGCGGTCCCGGAAATTTTTCCAGGTTACCATTTCGAGTGCTTCAGCGATTGGAAAGAATCCCACTTCCAGGCTTTCTGCGGACGTCGTCGGTGTGCCTCCGACCGGCTTCGCCAGAAACAACGTGTTACAGATGGACGCCTCCACATTCTGAAAGATGCCGCAGAACTTCAGAATCTCCACTTCGATGCCCGACTCTTCCAAAGTCTCCCGAATGGCGGCGTCTTTCAGCGACTCGCCTTCTTCGACTTGCCCGCCCGGCATCTCCCAGCCGCGCCGCGGACCCTTGATCAGTAGCATTTCCCCTTGCGCATTCAACACAATCGTGGCTGCTGAAACAATGTGCTTTGGCGGTGAGTACACTGCTTGTATGGTTTGTTCTTTTGGTGTCATAGGTAATCCCCCATTCTATTTTGTCTTTCTTTTATTAAGAAGAATATACCATATTATTCCTGTTTTGAACCTCTGCTTTTAGCCTCGTCGAACAGTCATTTACTGAAACGCATTTATTTTAAAAACGCGTTACTCTTTACAGAATCTTCTGCTAATATGGAATAAAATGGATTATTGATAGGAGGTGTCTATGAAGAAAATATCTTTGTTATCGCTGATATTTATATTTTTGATTTCTTCCCCCGTGCAGGCATTGAGCTGGGCTTATCCTTTCGTGGTTTGGGACGGCAAAGTTTACGAAGTGAAAGAAGAAGAAATCCTCCAAGACAATGAAATTGGAAAAGCCATCGGGGAAGTAAAGACCCAAACAGATGACATGACTGGAAATTATTACGGAGATGCTTCGAATTTTTATCCAAAAGGAACGCAGTATTATGAAATAACTGGAACCTCAACTTCCACAGCAATCGCCGTAGAAGCCGACAATCTTTGGGTTAAGGCTGAATATGTCCACAAGGTGCCTTTCCACATCATGAATGTTCTCACCAGCTTTTATTTCATAGCGGCTATTGTAGGCGTTGTCCTGATCATAAGTGGAATCCTTATCCGAAACAGTAAGTTTGTCGCTAGATGACACTCCAGTACGACGAGCTCAAATCTGTATTTTCTCACACACTCATAAATGCTGAGTTCTGGATCACCTTTTAGAAAGAAGGGAACCACTTGAAAAAGTTAAGCGCTCCGGTAACTCTCTTTATCGCTTTATCCCTGATGGCGGCATGCCAGGAAGATAGGAATTCTGCAGTTACAGGCAATGAAATTCATCTGTCAGATGTGTATCCTTCATCTTTTGACGAAGTTAAGGAAATTGAAATAGTGGATGGCACATCGGGGGACTCTACTTTAATTTCCGCAACAGATGAAATTAAGAGCTTTTTGGATCAATTAGAACAGGTGAAATGGGAAGAAGTTCGGCGGGACGAAGAACGAGAAGGTTATTTGTGGATGGTCAAAATAAAATCTGGAGATGAAGAAATCCAAATCACCAGTTACTCGATGGGTGACCGCGAGTTCAACCACAATCCTAAATTTAATGACTACGCTTCCAGTTACTTTCAGAAATAAAATCGCAAAAAACAAAGTGGCCAGGGACTTTTTATGTTTCTGGTCACTTTGTTCAATTAAAAGAAAATTTAAGTGTGTTGTGATCAAGTATTAAAAAGTTTTCCGTTCAATGCATCGATATACCGCATAGCTGAGCGCTGAACCGCAGCTCCCGCATCTTCTTTTATAATGCGATGAAAAGCATCGTAAATTCGATTAAAGGTAATTTCATCCAGCTGCCCAGCCATTCTTTCGACGGTAGACGCCGGCAAAGGAATAAAGTTCGGGTAACTGTACATGAAGCTCACCCAGCGGCGGTCTGCAACTACCCGCATGATGTCCCCTGTCAGCAAAACGCCTTTCCGGGCATTTCCCGCTTTCCATTCTGTTATGGTTGCGCCCTTGAAATGGCCTCCAATACGATGCAAAATCATATTACTTGTTAACTCGAGGGATTCGCCTGACCAAAAGATGATTCTGTCGCTTGGCCTCGTCACCCATTCCTTGTCGTCTTCGTGGATATAGATTTTTGCATCGAACGCCTCTGCCCATTCGACTTGTGTCGAATAATAATGAGGATGCGATAATGCAATAGCATCAATGCCGCCCAACTTTTTTATTTCACCAATCGTTATCGAATCGATATACGTGATGCAGTCCCATAATAAGTTAAAATTCTTCTCTTGAACGAGATAAGCTGTTTGTCCAATGGCAAAACCAGGTGCAGTGGAAATGTTGAACAGCCCTTCCTCTTCAGGTGCGATGTTATTCTTATAGATTTGAGACTGGATCATTTCTTCTAATGTTGTCCACGTTTGACCAGTCGGGTTCACATATTGCCGCTCCTCATTGCATATTAAGCATTTTTCAGGCGCCGCTGCTGAACTGCCAACTTGCACCCCACAAGTATTGCAGATGAAATTCTTCATTTTCTTCATCCTTTCATTTTTTTAAATCTATGTATGTGAAAACTATATATCCCGAATTAACTAAACTACTCACTAAACATTATATCCTAAAAATTCCAATCAAAAGTCAGTCATAGGTCTCGTTTACTTATTATGCGCCAGATTTTCAGCCAAATTTGCCGGAATAAAGATTGAATGATCATAGAATGTCAAAAACCGCTCATAGACTACCGAAAACCGCTCATAGAAATTTTTACGCCAAAAAAAAGAGAAACCCGGATCCGAATTTCTTCATTACTTGCTTCAATTATTCAATAAAAGTGGATTCAGGTTTTTGCAAGGTTAACTTTTGCTTTCGTCGCGCTCGGCTCACACTCCATAACGCGCCAATCACATAACACACCAGCACCACCAAAACGAAAGTCAGCGGATTGAAGAAAATCGAGTTGGAAAAAGGATTCAGAAGAGGAATTTCTGAAGCGGTCTTCAGATCGTCTCTTTTCAGCAGTATTTCCGTCCGCACGGCATCAGCTTCCAGATAAGTGTAAACGGCAATGCTTATCGCTGTCAGCACACTGATTGCCACGCTCACAAACAGGATACGTTTTTCCCTGTATCTCTCCGCCAATCTCATGGAAAGTTCTACAGTGCCGTATAGAAAATAAAAGAAGAACGGCATGACAAAAACAACGGGGAACAACCCGGGATTTCCATTGCCGCCGGCATAACCGTCTGCCCCTAAAGGTTCGGTGAGAAAGTTAATTGCGTAAAATCCCAACATCACCATTACTGTGGAAATTACATATAGAAAAATCAGAATTTTATTCATGAAATCCCCCCTGTTCACCTCCCCTTAATTACCAGTTTAAATCCTACAAATCTCCTTACTCCGCATGCTCTTCATTCAATCTATTAATCAATTCAACAGCCTCGTCGATATGGCTGACGGCAAAAATCTCAATGGCGAGATTTTGTGACTCCTTTGCTTTCTCGGCTACGTCAGCGTTTTCACTCGGAACAATCATGAATGGATATTCTTTTTCCTCCGCGATCATCAGCTTTTCTGTGACCATACCGATGGCACTAACTTCGCCATGCCCATCCAACGCCCCAGTTACACCGAATTCCAAATCATTCTGGAGTTTATTTTGCTCTATCAAACCGGTTAACGCCAAACCCAAGCCGGCGCTGTCTCCGGAATTATTCCCACTTTCCAGAAACCGCTCGATACCAGTTGTTTCATAATCGAGGTATTCGCTGACATTCCCGGCCATTTCAGATACTTCATCGTTACGGATACCAAGTAACTGCAGAATTGCCATGTTTCTGCTGTGGTACCGGATTTTATTGTTCATCTTATCCAAGTGAACTAGGGTCTGATCACTCTTTCCATAGTTTTTAACAAGCCATTCTTCATCATCAATAAATTTAACATATGAAATTCCGACACCCATTAAATTTATGCCAGAATTGTCAGCTGCTTCAACTGGCTCCAGATGCACCAATGCCCTGAACGTCAAGTGCTCATACTGAACAAGCAAACTGTCATAAGAGAAAAGTAAGCCCACCAATACAACAACCAAGCTAATTTTATTAGCTTTAGATTTTTCGTGGCGATATCGGATTAGAGCAATCATTGCTGCAGTAAATATTAAAAACAATACTCCTACTACAATAAAAGTGTTGATCAAATCAAAATAGAAAGCAACGCTCAGACCTATGTAAAAAACAATGATTGCAATGATTGATAAAAGAAAACGAGAAATCATTTTTCTCCCTCCACTTAAACTTTTTAAATAAAAAACAGAAATTTCCGTCTTTTTAGCTTATACTGAATATAGCATTTACTAACAAATAATCTTAAGCATCCGGAAAATTTTTTATGAGCATATGGCAATAAAATTGCGATTAACCACAAAAGACTGCAGTCATCGCAATTTTATATACTCTTATCATCTTCTCCTATTCTGTTTCTAAAAATAATAAAAATGAAACTGATTAACATATAATAAATAGCGATTATGGATAAACTATCAGTCATGACTTCCAGTGCGTTATAACTTTTAATAATAATTTTCCATAAAAACGAACTAAACAAAAACAGAATAGGAAACAAGAGAAAATAACCGATGAAATATACTGTCCTTATTTTAGTCATCGCTTTTTAACCACCATCGTTACACTACAATTTTTCACCATGTAATTTTGCCTCCCAAAATCCAGTTTATTATTGTTATTATAACAGTTCAGTTTTTAAATTGGATTAAATTTGAAAATATGGTCTCTGTCTAACTCAGAAAGGATGATTGTGTATGCCTTCCTATCAGCCGATTGACCCTGCGCAGGCGAGAGAAATCAGAGCCGGGCTGAAAGCGGACTGTTCGCAATGTTTCGGATTGTGCTGCATAGCCCTCAACCTGATTGCTTCAAGTGATTTCGCGATCAATAAGCCGGCGGGAGTACCCTGTCCAAATCTGCAGGAAGATTTCCGCTGCAGTATACACAGCGAACTGAGGGAAACGGGTTTTAAAGGATGCACAGTATTTGACTGCCTTGGTGCTGGCCAAATGATTGCGCAATCGACGTTTGACGGACAAAGCTGGAAAAAGGAGCCGGAGAATGCCGAGAAAATGTTCAAGTCATTGCCGGTAATGCAGCAGCTGTTTGAGATGATCGCCTTTGTCGCTGAAGCCTTGTCTTATGAAACGACTACACTTCTGCAGCAGGACTTAACCAAACAATTGGAAGAGTTGCAAAGGCTGACAAACTTAAACGCAGACGAGTTATTGAATCTGGATTTGATTTCCTGTCGGGCTCCCGTGAATGATCTGTTACTAAAAGCGAGCAGTGAGCTGCGCCACCGGATTTCGAATAGAGTGCCGCGCCAACAGAAAAAGCGGGATCTGGAACTGCGGGGTGCCGATTGGATGGGGAAAAATTTAACGCGTCAGGATTTGAGAGGCACCAACTTCAGGGGAGCCTATTTTTGACGCAGATGCAGATCAATTCAGCAAAAGGAGATGCGGAAACGCAATTGCCGCATCATATAGAGCGACCATTTCACTGGTCCGTTTCGCAGCAATGAAAAGTTGAAACCTCATTATTAATTGTCAGGTTCTTTAAAGTTCCTTGTTGATTATTCCACTAACGGAGCAGTTTAGTGAATGACCAGGATATTAAATATAGAGAGGATTGCTAAAATGGCAATTGTTATAGGTTATGTAATTGCATTTACAGGTGCGTTTGCAGCTTTTCTGTTAAGCATAAATAAACCGAAAAACAAAAAATATAAGGTATGGGGAATTGCTCTTATGATACCAATTTCACCAGCTTTCGCTTTTGCGACAGGGAGAACCTATGCAATCCTTACAGAAAATGGTTGGGCAGCATTGGTTATGTGGTATATTTTCCCTTTCATTTTCATCGTCGGACTCGTTATGTTATTGGTTGGTATTTTCAATAAAGAAGAGACCGAGACGTTAGTTCAATAAGACAATAAAACCAAACAGAACCAATTATTAAAAAGGAAGATCAAGCGCTTATGAATAAGCTGATTGATCTTCCTTTTGCATTTGGTCATTTTGATATTGTTATCCACAGAAAAATGAAGGAAGTTTACTTTATGATATACGATTTAAATTCTCCAATACTTATCCCCGTGTGGATAAAGGCTTTTCTCGCTAACTTTCGTGAACTTGCCGATTCGAAGTATGAAAATCACATGTCTTAATATGATCATCTATCATCCCGATCGCCTGCAGAAATGAATACGTCGTAACCGCCCCTACAAATTTAACCCCTCTCTTCTTCAAATCTTTGCTGATTTGGAGGGACAAAGGAGATTCGGCAGGCATTTGCGCTTGGGTTTCCCACTGATTGATAATCGGTTCATTTTCCACAAAGCTCCACAGGAAATCGGCAAAACTCCCGAATTCCTGTTGGATCCGCAAAACGACTTCGGCATTGGAGCTTACCGATTTCAGCTTCGCAAAATGCTTGATGACATTATAATTTTCTTTTATAGTTTCCAGATCCGCGTCACTCAGATTAGCACAATATTCGATATCAAAATTATGAAAAGCAGCCTGGTAGGCTTCACGTTTCCCTATGACAATACTCCACGATAGCCCCGCCTGTGCGCCTTCCAAATTCAGCATTTCGAAAATATATCGGTCATTCCGGCTGGGCCTGCACCATTCTTCGTCATGATAAGCCTGCATCTTTTCACTGCTGTTCGGCCATGAACATTGTTCCATTTCCGCGCCACCTCTTTCGTTCTATTGAACCTACTTTACCACTACCAATTAGACAACTGCGTGTCTTATTTAAAATAAAACTGATGCAAATCCATCGACGATTATTTTCAAAAATACACTGAGCAAACAAGAAGGTTTTTTCACTTTTCGCCTGCGAAAAGCATCCATTTGTCTTTTGTTTTGAGCTTTTGGAGGGATATTGGCCACAATAAGGGCTAATATCCGCTTCTTGGACTGCTTTTTCTCATCGGCGGGTCGGCATATTAGCGGATATCCGTGTTCGGGAGATTATATCCGCGCTCAGCGAATTATTTCCGCGTTCAGCGATTTATATCCGTGTTAAAAAAATTATATCCGCGTTCGCCAATTTTCTCGCTGCTTTAAATGGGGATGAGCGTTCGCAGCAAGCACCAGCTTCTCACCAGCCAAAAAAAGAGAAACTTTTATCAAGTTTCTCCCCTCCAATAAGCTTGCACTCAAAAAATACATCTGTTTTTCTCTCAGCTCACACACTTTCGCTTTTGATCTTCTGTTCATGCTTCAGCAACCATTCTTTCCTGCTCAACGTGCCGGCGTAACCCGTGAGTTTCCCCGTCGAACCGATGATTCGATGGCATGGAACGATGATGCTCAGTTTATTTTTGCTGTTGGCGTTGCCCACGGCCCTCACGGCTTTGTCGCTTCCGACTTTCACTGCGATGTCGCGGTAGGAAGCCGTTTCCGCATAGCCAATCGTTGTTAAGGCCGACCACACTTTTCCCTGGAATTCGGTTCCTGTGGAAATATAAGGAACTGTGAACTCCATCCGTTCCCCTCTGAAATATTCCGCCAGCTCCTGCAGGCAATCTTTCAGAACCTGGGGCGTATCCTGCTGCGGATGATGGACAATTTCGTCACGTTCTTTGAAAAAAATCGACAGGATTCCTTCTTCTGTACCCGTAATTTCCACAACGCCAATCGGCGATTGAAGATCGACTTGATGCACTTCATTCATAATAAACTCCTCCATAGATAGAAAGTGGCGTATGCTTCCCACCCTTTCCAGTTTTCAGCGTGATGTTCAATTTCCGCGATGGATGGCTTTTTCTCCAGATCCAATTGCTTCTTCAGCGCATTGTGCAAACCGACATCGGCGATCGGGAAAGCGGACGGGATGGCGAGACATTTCATCATCACGTAATTCGCCGACCATGGGCCGATGCCACGGAAAGCCACCAGCTCTTTTTCGATGGTCTCCGTATCCCTTCTATTCATGAAATTCTCTTTCAGCAGTGACCCTTTTGCCATTTCGCCAGCAACGCCGATGAGGTATTCCGCTTTTCTTCCGGAAAATTGCAGTTGGGTCAGATCGTTCATCTCCAGCGCAGCGATTGCCTCAAAGGAAGGAAATGTCCAGTAGACTTCTTCCTCATGGACGAGTGATGCCCCGAAATTTTCGACCAGCCGCTTCTTCAGCGAATAGGCAAATGTCAGATTGATCTGCTGGCCCATGATGGCCCAGGCAAGTGCTTCAAACAAATCTGGCATACCGAGAATCCTCAACCCCCAATACTCTTTGACGATCGGCTGCAGAATCGGATCCTGCGCAGCCATGTCGTAAAAAGGCGTGAGATCCTTTTTCAGATCAAACCACTCCCAAACATAATCGGCGGCTGCCCGTTGCCCCTCTTCCGAAGGCACTCCGTTCAGAAATTCAAGGTGCAACTGCCGGTTCGAATGCGTTATTTCAAATAAAACCAGTTCCTCTTGGTGATTGATCAGCTTTCTGATTCGCCCATTTTTTATTCGGTGAAGGTTTTCCTGAAGAGATCGATTGAGGAAAATCAGACATTCTTCGAAATTAAAATCAGCGGGTACAGAAATTCTCAAGTAATTGCCGTTTGTTTTCGAAATCATGCTGCAGCCCCTTTGTCATTTTTCTGTATTCGCTCGGCGAAAGGTTTTTGGAGCGCCGAAAAGCTTTATAGAAATGCGATGTGCTTTGAAATCCCGCCTCATAGCATATTTCAAGATTCGTGTTGTCAGTATGCTTCAGCAAATGTGCAGCTTTATCGACCCGAATCTTCTCCAAAAAAGAACGGGGAGTTTCCGATGTTTCCTCTTTGAACATCCGGTCCAAATGGGAAGGGCTCAACCCCACATGCCTGGCCATGTCCTCTAAATTCAACTTCCGCTGATAGTTTGCCGTCAAAAACGACACCACTCCTTGCACGACTTCTCCGTTAGGTGAGTGTTCAGTTTCCGGCCGGCATCTTTTGCATGCCCGGAACCCGTGGCTCTCGGCTTCCTGAATGGTGGTGTAAAATTCCACATTCACTTTTTTCGGTTTTCTGGACCGGCAAGAGGGCCTGCAATAGATCTTTGTCGTTTTGACTGCAGTGTAGAATAAGCCATCATAGTTCCGGTCACAGGCCATGATTTTTTTCCACATCTCTTCGAATGTAAAGCTTGTTTCCATCGCCATCCCTTTTCACTCTCCTCCGGTGATTGGCTCTCTTCCGAGTCATTTCTCTTAAGTCCATTGTATACATTTCCCGGGAAATATTCTGCTTTCATTGTACCAATCAAAGCCAGAAAATTCGTCCCCGATTTTGTGCTTATGGTCGATATTAAGTGAAGTTCCGTCCATTTATACCTATAAAACACAAAACAGAAGAAGCTTCATATAAAGTCTCTTCCATTCATGCCGTAGTCGAAGGAACTTCCGAAAGCCTGTTATATCCAAACGAAAAAAAGATAATGCCTTTCCGACAAAAAAACGGACAGGCATTATCTTTTTTAAGAAACCAGGTGTGAACTTTTTGACGCTTACATTTAAACGTCTGTAATACTTTTCAAAATAAATATCCTTCAACACGCGCATTCTTCTTCAGGTTGATACCTGACAGGGATGATAATTTGTTTCAAACAAATTTCACCGTGCCCCAATTCCACCGTCAATTCGATATTGGCTTCCGGTAATGAATTGGGAATCATCACTTGCAAGAAAAAGGATTAGCTTGGAAACTTCCAGCATTTCTCCATAGCGGCCAAGCGGGATGCGAGAAAAAATCCTGGACCTGACTTCTGAAGGGCTCTGGGATTCATCACTCTCTTCAACCTCTTGCATCATTTTAGAATTCAGAGGGCCCGGGTGTATAGAATTAACCCGGACTGAATCAGCGGAAACTTCTAAAGCCACACTTTTTGTTAAACCCACTACGGCATGTTTGGAAGCAGAGTACAAGGAACCTTCCCTGCTTCCAGCGAGGCCGGAGATGGAAGAAGTATTGATGATGCTGCCATTTTTTTGACTGGACATAACAGGCAATACATACTTCAAGCCTAAAAAAATGCCTCGAACATTAATATTCATGATTGTCTCAAAGTCTTCAAATGTCTGATCAGACAATGGCACTGTTTTCCCAAGGATTCCAGCATTGTTTAAAAAAACATCGATTTTCCCCCATTTTTCGAGAACTTGCTGAACGTATCCAGATACTTCATTTTCAGAACTTACATCTGCCGTTATGGCGATGACTTCACCAAATTCGAAAAGCTGCTCTGTACAGGAAGACAGACTTTTCTCATCCTTATCTACCAGAACCACTTTCGCCCCTTCCTTTAAAAAAAGTTCGGCTGCAGTTCTTCCTAAACTGCCGGCACCACCAGTAATCACAGCTACTTTTCCATCCAGCTTTTTCATCTTATCACTTCACCTCTTCCAATCCGTCACTGCTTTCTTCAAATGTATTCCAGTATCCAGTCTGCATACAAATTTCCTCATACTCAGTTTTTAAAATTCCAACCATAATATTGTCGTAATATCGATTATTCCGGAACGCAAACTCACGTTTTCTTCCTTCTTCTTTCCAATTGCACTTTTTCAGATAAAGATTATACGAAGGAATATTATGTTCAATTATTTCCCCTTCAAGGCGATTCAGCTGCAATTCTTCAAAAGCATATTTCATAGTGGCCATAACTGCATCACGTCCATATCCATGTCCGCGCATATTCTTTTTGCCGATCAAAATACCGTGTGAAGCAGAGCGATATTTATAATCGATGCAAGAAATATCAGTAACCCCAATAAAACCATCTTCTTCAGTCTCAATGGCAAACCGTAAATTCCGATCATCATAACTAAGTCGGTCATACCATTTATTCTGCTCTTCAGAAGAAATTGGCACAGTCCATCCCACCAAAAGATTTCCAATTTCCGGATCATTGTGATAGCTTCTCAACTCTTCCATATCTGATCGCTCCAAAGCCCGCAACAATACCTTTTTACCTTTAATATTCATATCTCCCCTTCTTTCGCTGATTATTTTTATGACTTAGCAATAGAACATATTTTCCCAAAAAGGTTCGAAGTATTTTCTTATCCTCCTTCCTGAATAATGGTTTTTGTCAGACATTGAATTATAAGCATATTTTATCACTAAGAATCCTAAATTGACAGATAATTCTAAATAAATGGTTAAATTAAATATTAACTTGCTTTTTTTTGCAAGCACTTTGAACTAAGCTGGATTGTGAAAGATCTACTATGCAATTGTTGAAAGGACAAAACGGGATATTACTGAAGCAAAAGCTACGCTATTGCCGTTGCTCTTAATCCATAAAAACAAGGTCACCAAAACCATTTGTCCGATGACCAGAGAAAAACCGCCTATCAGCAATCCGATTGTTTCCTGTTCCATTGGCATTGTTTATCACTTCCGTCTATTCACTTCTCAAAATCTTTATTTATCCACACATAATGCACAAACTTCATCTTTTCATCATTCATCTTAAGTTCCTCATCACTTATCCCCATGTGGATAAACCCATTTTTTTCAAGGACTTTTTGTGACACCTTGTTAACAGTCGTCGTTTTGGCATGAATCTGCTTCATATCGGTTTCTGTGGATAACAGCATTTCCAATGCGCGGTTCCCAATCCCTTTTCCGCCATACGCCTCCCCTATTCTAAAGCCGATTTCTGCAGTGCCCGCTTCAGCATCGATATCTACCAAGTTTATTCTCCCTGCAATCTGTCCATCAGGATCTTTAACGAGATAAAAACTCCCGAGGCCGCTCTCCTGTTCAGCCAGCAATTCCCGGTGCCTCTTCAGAAATGTGTGCCACGTATAAAAACTGTCCCCTCTGCCGGGCACCATTCTTTCAAAAAACTCACGATTTTCAATTTCAAATTGGAATAAATCCGGCGCATCCTTTTCCTGCAGCAATCTGATTGAAATCTCCATTCTTACACTCCCACCTTCCTAATCACTGGAATCTATAATTTCTTTTATTTTCTCTATACATTCATTCTGCACAAACATATCCGAATAGTCCCTTCAATATTTTACCAAATTGTTGTACAATTATGAATATAAGGAAAAGGATAAAAAACGAATGAAGGCGGAATAAAAATTGAGTCAGACTTCAAAAAATATTTTCAGCAACAACCTCGACAAGTACGAAGATCCGGCATATTACGACTTGGAATATCAGCATTATTTAACCGACGTCCCTTTCCTGTCAGAATGAGCCCAAAAAACAAAACGGCACGGTGGTCGATCTTGGATGCGGCACAGGGAGGGCGACGATCCCTTTGGCATAGCAGGGACATTCTGTAATCGGCGTGGACATTCATGAAGGCATGTTGAATCAGGCACGGGAAAAAACGGCGAACACCAGCCTGCCGATTGAATGGCTTTTGCAGGATTGCACCCAGCTGTCGCTCGGTGTGACAACGCCGTTCATGTATATGACAGGAAATTCGTTCCAGCATTTTCTGACCAACGAATCGCAGAATCAATTATTGCACTCTGTTTATAAACACTTGGAGACGAACGGGGTTTTCATTTTCAATACAAGATTTCCTGTACTGAAGGAACTTGCTGAAGTGGATGAATCCGAGCGGACGTATACGGATAAACGCAACAGAAAAATCCGGGAGAAAAATGTTGAAACCTATCATCCGCTTACCCAGATTTTGCATTGCACGTCCCATCGCGAGATACTCGACGGCACAAAAAAGGGGACCATTGAACAGGACAGCATTTCACTGCGCTACGTCTTCCCCCTCGAAATGGAAAGATTGCTTACCCAAAATGGTTTTACGATTCTGGAGACATACAGTTCGTGGGAGAAAGATCCCTTGTCCGCTTCCAGCAGCGAAATGATTTATGTATGTGAAAAGAGATAAAAGCCGAACTGGTTTTTACAAAATAAAAATATGGGGTGTTAGTCATTGGGGAAATGATAAACAATAACCAAGAAATCCTTATCATTATTTATTGCTCTTTTATGTTATGGATTAATATTGGCTACTTAAGAGGATACAAAGAGATTAAAGAAGGACTTGAGGACATTTCTTCTGAGGATGAGTTGGATATAAATCCGAATCACAGTTCCATTATGTTTCTAGGTTTGCTGTTCAATTTCATCCGCAGGTGGCTCATTTATTTACTGGCAATATCTATGACAGAGAATATTGTAGTGATTTTGATTTCGGTTATATTATTTGTGACAAGTTTGTATGACACTTTATTTAATTATAGTCTTGCAAGCATGAAAAAATCGAAGCTTGGGCTGTATCTTGCGATTGTAGATGTGGTATTTATAGCCAGTTTTATTGCTTACCTGTTTTTTTCTCTATAAATTCATTTATCGGTCACTTTAGTCGAATCAGCGTTGAGAATGAAAATTATACATAAGAAGCGGTTTTATGCAGTCCACAAAAATAATGTTAGTCCAGGTGGCGGGGATTGGCGATTGAATTTTTTTAACCATTGAATCTCTTGAAGGAAATCAAAGGGCGGCCACAGCAACAGGAACCCTGTAATATCACACCGTTAATTTGTTAACGCCCGCTGAGTTGAACGGACATCTTCCTGAAAAACGTTTGATCGGCCCGTACATCCGCATACACTAGCTCACATTATTCTCGTCACCAACAAAAACTGTGAATCATGCTCCTGCGGAATCTGATTCACAGTTTTTGTTTTAAATTCTCCTCTAATTTTTTCCTCAGTAACAGAACTTCGGCAAATCACCAGCATTGCATATAAATACGCGGCAATGCCTCTCTTACAATACCAATGAACACCATTAATATAATTCAATATACCTATTCAACATTACTAAATTAGACTATATAATTTATATTAATATAACTAATATGTAAGCAATTATATCTACTCATGTATTATACATTCGTTCCATTTGATTTACTTTCGATATATGTATAACAATTTTACGTTAAAAACATTCTTAATTCGCATTTTTTGAGCTTATTCCATCAAAAAAAGAGAGGGGTTTTTTTCAGAAGAAATTCGCCAACCATGCATATCCGCCACCGCATATAGGTCTTTCTTCTATTTAATTTCACTCTCTCCATTCCTGATTGTGAGCAAAATGTTTTCATTTATAGGAGGGAATTCGAATGTATCTATTTAAAAAGAAATTTTCTTTGTCCGCTGCAGACGAATTTGAAATAAAAGAGTTTGTCAGTAAAACTATTGAAAAGATGTTAATAACGAAAGAAGAAACGATCAATATTCATAAGGACTCCGACACAGTTCTCAGCTGTTCACTGGAAGGCAATTACATCGTAGTGGACATTTATCAACTCTCGAAATATGCACTGCATATCCATAATCAGAAAAGAAATCATAATATCCCTTTTTACACCGCTGCCCGCTCTCTCAATAATTACGAAGAAACAATTGTATACTTCGATGACCATAAGGCTAAAGGCCTTGGGGTAAAAAACCTTCAAGCCTTTTACTATATCTGTGAACTTTTAGATGCTTTGGATATCGAGGTTGTTTCTGCACAGTCATTTAAATGTGTTTGGTAAAAGCTGAAGGAATTGAATATCAGGAAAGCATTTAAAATTTCCTGGATTATAGGGAGGGCTCCATATGAAAACATTGGGACGACAAACACAAGAGCTGATCGAAAAACTACCAGATTTCGTTGTTGTCCTGAATGCCGCTGGAATTATTATGTATTCAAACCAAAGCTGGGTTGATTATTGCTGTGACCATCAGCTTTCAAATTCTTTGTGGAAAACAGGATCAGACTGTCTGGAAAATTTGGTGGATGACAGAAACAGAGAGCGTTTAAAGTGGTCAAAAAATCCTGACACTGGCGCTGTAGAAGATTCCTTTCAGCCATCTTCCGTTGTGTTTAAGAATTTCTCCATCAGATCCCGGCAGTTCCCTCTGGAAGAAGGGGCAGCAGGAATCATTTTGTACATACACCCCCTGGAACTCTTACCATTTCAGTCCCTGACAACCGCATCGATTCTTGAAAACATGACGGACGCCTTCTACCTGTTGGACAGAAAAATGAATTTCCAGTATGTAAATTCAAACACTGAATCCTTATTGAATGTAACAAAAGAAGAATTACTCGGAGCTAATATCTGGACGCTATTTCCACAGTGGACAGGCACCAGGTCATACGCAAATTATAACCGCGCTATGCAGGAACGGGTTCAAATCGAGTATAGAGATTATCACGGGCCATCGGACTCATGGTTTGCAGTGAGATTGGTGCCAGTCGGAGAGGACGGGCTCGCCGTCTATTATCAAAGGACCTCTAACGATGTCGTAATTCAACAAGCGCTTACTGAATATGCTTCCACAGATTATTTAACCACTTGGACAAATCGGAGAAAATTTGAAGAGAATTTAGAAATGCTTCTGAAACAGGATACTCCTTTATCACTTCTGTACATTAACCTCGATAATTTCAAACATATCAATAACTTATATAATCACAAAACAGGCGATGAAGTTCTCAAAGTCCTGGCAAAAAACCTGGAAAAGATTCTGAAGCCCTATGAACTGGCCGGCCGTCTTGACGGAGATGAACTTGTGCTCCTTCACTTGCGCAAGGATGGGGAAGAACTTGACGATTTCCCCCAAAAAGTGAAGGAAGTTTTTGCCCAAGCCATCATTTTGGAAAATTCTCAGGTTATTACTGTAAATGCCAGTATAGGAGTTTCGCTTTATCCGCAGGATTCATCCAACGCCAATGAACTGATTACATTTGCGGAGACCGCAATGCGAAATGCCAAAATACAAAAAGGAACTTCCAATTCGTTTTTCCATTCTGACATGGGAACTGATTTGGCACGTCGGCTATTGATTGAAAGGGACCTGTCAGGAAATCTCAAAGCAAAAGGTTTCCATTTTGTACTTCAACCTCAAATCAATTGCTCAACCGGTGAAACGGATGGTGTTGAGGTGCTTGCCAGATGGCATCATCCCAAACTGGGTCCACTTTCGCCCTTAGAATTCATCGGCATTGCCGAAGAGACTGGAACAATATCCCATTTAACGAAACATCTTCTGAACGAGGTATTTTCATTTTTAAAATACAATCACAAGTTATATCACGGCGTGCCCAGGACGGCCATCAATATAACCCCGTCACTGCTCACAAGCAGACTGTTCTTTGAAGATTTATTCAGACTTATGGACAAATATCAGATCTCATCTGATTGGATTGAAATTGAGATTACCGAAAGTGAAGAACTTACTGTTTCAGAAGTCACACTGGAAAACTTGCTTGCCTGCAGGGCAAGAGGAATTTCCATTGCACTCGACGATTTTGGAACCGGATTTTCAATGCTGGCCTATTTAATGGATTTTCCGATTGATAAGATCAAATTGGATAAATCTTTTATTTCCAAAATTGGATTCAACCTTAAATCGGAGGCTGTTGTTAAATCTCTCATCCAATTTGTTAAAAATATCGGCTGCAAGCTGGTGGCAGAAGGAGTGGAATCGCAAGCTGAGGCTGCGTTTCTCGAAATGAATGGCTGCCTGATCCATCAGGGATATCTATATGATCGTCCTTTACTTCCTGAGACATTCGTCAAATACTATTTATCCGGCGATGAATATGAGAATTCAAAGTCCGGCTGATACACCCTTTTACTTTTTTAAAATGACCGGAAACCACATATCTACCATTAATTTACTTAATTTTCAAAAAATAATTGAAAATAAACTTCCCGATACTCTTTCAAGGCCTGCAACTATATATCTGAAAAAAATAAAAAGAAAATGATTGACTTCTATCTCAAACAGCAATAAAGTAATCATTACAAATTAAATACGTACATCACTTTCTTATCCAGAGAAACCGAGGGACAGGCCCTTTGACGTTTCGGCAGCGGATTCGCTTTATGCGAAAACTGTGCTAATTCCTGCAAATGCGAGTTTTGCATTTGGAAGATGAGAACGAGATGGTTTCATTCCGAAGCCCTCTTTTTTTCTGTTGGACAAGAAAAAAAGAGGGCTTTTTTCGTTCATTTTTGGAAAGTTAGATCTGTACGCAATAGATTTGTATAGGTATTACAGCTAGAGGAGGCGTACAAATGATTGAATTCAAGAAGGTTACCAAAACTTATCAGTCGGGCAAGGAGGACGTTCACGCATTGAACGGCATTGACCTGACTGTCGAAACCGGAGAGATTTACGGAGTGATTGGCTTCAGCGGAGCCGGTAAAAGCTCGCTGATACGCACCGTGAATCTTCTGGAGCGCCCAAGCAGCGGGCATGTGCTGATAAATGGCAAGGACATTTCGAAGCTATCGGCCAGCGAGATCCGGAAAACAAGGAAAGACATCGGCATGATTTTCCAGCATTTTAATTTGCTGAACTCCAAAACGGTTTTCCATAATATCGCGATGCCGCTGATTCTGGCAAATACACCGAAAAGACAAATAAAGGAACAAGTAAAGGAGCTGCTCGATTTCGTCGGTCTTGCCGATCAGGCAGAGAAGTATCCGGATCAGCTGTCAGGTGGACAGAAACAACGGATCGGCATTGCACGTGCTTTGGCCACCAACCCCTCCGTCCTGCTGTGCGACGAAGCGACATCCGCACTTGATCCGCAGACCACGCAATCGATTCTCGAATTGCTGCGCCGAGTCAACCGCGAATACAACATCACGATCCTGCTGATTACCCATGAGATGGGTGTCATCCGGGAAATCTGTGACAAAGTGGCCGTGCTGGAAGCCGGAAAAGTAATTGAACAGGGAACGGTGTTCGACATATTTACGAACCCGCAGCAGCCGACCACGCAACGGTTCGTCCGCTCGGTCATGAACGATGAACTGCCGGAATCGCTGTTGAAGAAAATCCGGGATCCGAATCAGAACCATACCATCTACCGGATTCAATTTATCGGCGCTTCTGTCGGCCAGCCCCTTATGTCCAGAATTTCCCGGGAATACAATTTGGACCTGAACGTATTATTCGGCAATATTACAGAACTTCAAGGGGAACCCTATGGCAATCTGATTGTGGAATTCAACGGACCTGCCAGGGAAATCCAAAAAGCGTTGGCGGACATTCGCTTAAACGAAGTTCAAGCCGAGGAGGTGCGGAATTATGCTAGTTAGTAACGAACAGATCCTGGAAGCTCTTTGGGAAACACTTTATATGACGGGCGTATCCTTTCTTTTCTCTTTACTCGTCGGTTCTGTACTGGGACTCTTATTGGTAGTTACACGGAAAGGCCATCTGCTGGAAAACGAACCGGTATCGAAAGTGCTGAACGCCTTCATCAATATTTTCCGGTCCGTGCCATTTATCATCCTGATGGTTGCCATCATCCCGGTCACCCGATTAATCGTTGGAACATCCATCGGCACATCAGCGGCTATTGTTCCACTCGTATTTTACGCCGGACCCTATATCGCCCGCCTGATTGAAAACTCCCTGCTTGAAGTTGATGAGGGTGTCATTGAAGCAGCAAAGGCAATGGGTGCATCGCCATTACAGATTATTTTCCGGTTCCTGATACCGGAAGCATTAAGCTCACTCGTTCTCGCTTTGACGATTGCGATTGTCGGCCTGATCGGCGCATCCGCCATGGCAGGAGCAATCGGAGGCGGAGGCCTCGGAGATCTCGCCATCACGTATGGCTATCAACGCTTCGACACACTCGTCATGTTTATTACCGTAGCAATTTTGGTCGTCCTAGTACAAGGCGTCCAGTCCGGCGGCAATCTCTTATCAAGGCAAGTGCGTCGACGTTAACACCAATCTATCCTTATTAGTTGAACTAAAAAAGCAGTATTTATATACCAAATCGGCGTTGAGAGAAATCTCTAAAGATATGGAGCAAAACAGCGAAGACTCCCAGGGGCCAAGCGAAGTGCTGAGATCCACTCGGGCGTAGCACCGAGTTAGCTCAGCGCGAGCCAAGAGTTGGCCGTAGCTTGCAAGGCCGGCTCTTTGCGACGAAGCAGCGCAGCGATGCAGGAGCACGGGTTTTGGCAAGCGAAGCTGTTTTGCGGAATATCGACTATTTATAAGTTATTTATTTCAACTTTCACAAAACAACATTGGAGGAATCATAAATGAAAAAAATCACTTCACTATTATTATTGGCCCTATTGGCTTTGGCACTCGCAGCATGTGGAAACGATACAGAAGGTGCCGATGACGGCAACCGCACGATAACACTCGGCATCAGTGGTTCGGATACGACAATTTGGGATTACATCGGAGAAAAAGCCGAAAAAGAAGGTATTGAACTCGAAATCATTACTTTTTCTGATTATGTGGCACCGAATATTGCTCTGGCAGAAGGTGAACTGGATTTGAACGCATTCCAGACAATTTCTTATTTCGATGAATTTGTCGAAGAACACAATCTCGATATCGTGCCGATCGGCTCCACAGTAATTGCACCCATGGGCCTTTATTCCGATAAATACGAATCAATCGATGATCTTCCAGACGGCGCACAAATTGCCGTGCCGAACGAAGCGACCAACATGGGCCGCGCACTGCTGCTGCTTCAGGAAGCCGGTTTGATTACACTGTCTGACGATGCCGGATTGACGGGCACCGCTGACCATATTATCGACAACCCGAAAAATCTTGAAATCGTTCCAATGATTTCTGCCCAAACGCCGCGTGCCATGGCAGACCTTGCTGCATCCATCGTCAATAACGGCATCGCAATTGACGCTGGCCTGAACCCGACTGAAGATCCAATCGCCCGTGAAAACGATACGGCTACGCCTTATATCAACCTGATTGCTGCAAGCGCAGAAAATGCCGACGATGAAGATTTCCTGAAAATTGTTGAATTGTACCAACAGGAAGATACGGCTGAATTCATCGTCGACTATTCAGAAGGCGCACAAATTCCGACTTTCGTAACTGTAGAAGAGCTCGTCGACTACCAATAAAACCTGAGGAGGAATTCATATGATAACGATTAAAGAAGCAAATCACACAATTTCACAGTCCATCGATTCAAAACGCGAAGAGTATATTAATACAAGCCAGGTGATCCATGCCAAACCGGAAATCGGAAACGAAGAAGTTTTCGCCAGCGCCTCCCTCGTTGAATTGCTCGAAAGCGCAGGATTTACTGTCGAAACAGGGGTTGCTGGCCACGATACCGCTTTTTATGCCAGCAAAGACAGCTCTTTGCCGGGACCGACCATTGCCTATCTTGCAGAATATGACGCCCTTCCTGGCCTCGGCCACGCATGCGGCCACAATATTATCGGTACGACAAGCGTCGCTGCAGCGATTGCGCTGTCGGAAACCTTCTCAACCACCGGCGGACGTGTCGTTGTACTTGGCACACCTGCTGAAGAAGGCGGCCCGAACGGCAGCACCAAAGGAAGTTTCGTCAAACACGGTTTGCTCGAAGGCATCGACGCCGCATTGATGATCCACCCGTCCGGCAGATCCGCTGTCACCGGTCCTTCCCTTGCAGTGGATCCGCTTGAATTCCACTTCTACGGAAAGCCTGCCCATGCGGCAGGGTCACCGGAAGAAGGCATCAACGCGCTTGATGCCGTGCTCCAGCTCTTCAACAGCATCAATGCATTGCGCCAGCAATTGCCTTCTGATGCCCGCGTACATGGCATCATCACGCATGGCGGCGACGCACCAAACATTATTCCGGAATACGCATCAGCGCGTTTTTACATCCGCGGTGATTCCTGGAAAAAGGCGTCAGACACGGCCACCAAAATTCGGGCCATTGCAGAAGGCGCCGCACTGGCAACCGGCACTACCGTTAAAATTGTGCGTTTCCAAAATGAGGTGAAAAACCTCGTCGTCACTCCGCTGCTGGATTCAATCGTGCGCGAGGAACTGACCGCTGTCGGCGAAGAAGTCGCTGAATCCCGCAATACCGGTCTTGGTTCAACAGACGCCGGCAACATCAGCCACGAGGTTCCGACCGCCCACCCGTATATCAAGATCGGGCCGGATGATTTGATCGGCCATACAGCCGAGTTCCGGGAAGCCTCGAAATCCGAACAAGGTGACGAAGCGCTGATCCGCGGAGCGAAAGCACTGGCGAACACCGGCTACCGCCTTCTGACTGAAAGCTCGCTTCTGGAAGAAATTAAACAGGCGCATGCCCAGTCGTTGGCAGCAAACTCGTAAAATCAGCACAACGATACAGTATTGAAAAATCATTTATCAAATGGCTTTCAATACTGTTTTTTATTCACTCCAGATGGATTTAAAACCTGACAAGCAGCAAAAAGCCACTTCAGTTAAAACTGAAGTGGCTCGTCCATTTTATAGGTTTATTGCGATTGAATAATTTGGTCATTCACAAATGCTTTTATAAAGAACAATTCGTTATCACTCGGTTCTCTTTTGTTTTCCACCCGGAATTTTTCTTCCGCCTTTGCCAGTGAAGCAGATATAACAGCCTGGCTTGCTGATTTAAGTTCTTTCCAGTAAAGATCCATTTCCGCTGAATCGCAGATGGATTCATGGCCAAGCAACGACATTTCAGCATCATACTTTTGGATGTCTTCAATCATAGGAACCAACAACGATTGCTGGATATGGAATAATGAATTTGTGGTTTTGCCGTATCCGCTATCCCCTAAAAACAGCACTTTTTCATCAGGAACATAAACGATGGTCGCATCATCCGTGTGTGTGCTTGTGATTTCTTCGATAATGCACTTTTTATTTCCCAGATCGATGGTCAAGGTATTTCCAAAGATTATATCGGGAGAATCCAGCTTGAAACTGTCCCTGTCCGGCATTTCTTCCTTCAGGATCTCCATGCATTTAGCGTCCATCCGATTGGTGCTCACATACTTTTCGAGCGAACTATCATCATACGTAAAGGTTTGCCATTCCTGCAGGAGTTCATTTGTTCGGCGATTGACGATAATTGTTGCACCAAATTCATTCATACCCATGAAATGGTCCCAATGCGCATGGGTAATGACTGCATATTTGACTGGCGGTAAATCCAGCTTCCCGATTTCTGCTAAAAAGTCCTTGGCGTGCTGGGGTGAATTGCCTGCATCTATTATTAAACTATATTTATCACCGCACACCAGCCCCAAAGCCGGTCGTTCTTTGTCATCCTGATTGGATAAATAATAAACACTGTCACTTACTTTATTTAACATATTTTCTCTCTCCTCTATTTTAAGTAAATACTCTGAAAGAGAAAATCTGTATGTTTATTTTATGGAGTACTAAAATATTTCAAGATTTTCTCAGGTTAATTTTTCACCATTGGACTTGTCCTCCTTTGTTTATATGGAAAAGTATACCATATAACAATTTTCGTTAACTGATTTTATAAATATTTCTGAATTCCTTATGGCTTCGCCCATATCATGTAGACATTGCCAGCCAAATAGCGTTCTTCCCGCACAAGCTGAAGCTTGGAACTTTTAACAATTCCACTGATATCACGATTTGCGTGGCATCCCGCAATTTTGACTGCCAGTGGATCCAAGGACTTTTGCAGCCACATCAACGGTTTGTTGGAACTGATGCCATGTTCCAGCAACAGGATTTTGCCATCCGGCTTGCACCACTTTTGAAAACTGTTCAATACCTTGAGCGGATTTTGATAACCGCATAAGGTTCCGGAAGAAACGATGGTGTCAAAAGAGTTCTCCGGAAAGTCAATGGCCTCAACATCCGCTTGAATGAAAGTGGCCGTGAAAGGATATCCTTTTGCGGCTTCCTGTGCCCTTTTCAACATTTCCGAACTGAAATCCACGCCTGTCAATTCGACGTCTTTATCGTAGAAAGGAAAATTCAGCCCCACACCAATGCCCACTTCCAACACTTTGCCCTCGATATCCCGGAAAATTTTCTGGCGATACTTGAAAGTCTTATCCTTTTCCCGGTGTTTATTGTACCTATCCGCTTGTTTATCAAACTTTTTCGGCAAGGATTTTGACATCGTACTCTGCTCCTTCCTTCATTCAAGTTTAATTCGGCTTAACTAATGAAATTTCCTTTCCCGAACTGAAATATCTGCTAAAAATCATCCAATAATAAAAACGCTCCCTTCAAAGGAGCGCTCAGGCTGCAGGCAAACTCAGATGATTGAGCTTGTCTGCAGTTTTATTTTAATAAAACGAAATTCCATTTCTACGACTTCGCTTGCTCTTTATGGTTTTAGCCGAATTCAAACAGGCTTCTATATATGTTGAACTAATAAATCCATAGTAGCCGATATTCCGCAAAACAGCTTGCTTGCGGGCCCACAGGATGTGGGTCATGCAGTCGGCGCGACAGGACGTCGCGGTGCCGACTGCCGGGGGCTCGCTCAAAACCCTTTGCTCCTGCATCGCTTCGCTGCTTCGTCGCAAAGAGTTGCCCTCGCAGGCTTCGTTCAACTCTGCGCTGTTTTGCTCCATATCTAAGATACTCTCTCAATCAAAGTTACTTCACTAGCGAAGGTGCGCTCCAGGACTGGGCGAAGCAATAAGACGAGTGGTCTTCTCGGCTTATTGCGGGAGCCTTGTCCAAAGCACCGAAGCGGCATATTTATCGGATTCTTTAATTCAACATATATAATATTTATATTTTTCGTTACCTAAATAGCTGAGTAAAACAATAGATTTTCCAGGTCCGTGATTTCCTGAATAGAGAGTTTAATGTCGGCTTCTAATGAGCCGGTATGCTGCTGGCCATCGACCGTTGTGAGAAATAGCTTACTTTTCGTAAGAGAATTTATTTTAAGAGAAAGCAATTCACGTATTTCCACGCGTTCAAAAAAAGTCAGAATATGTGACATAAAATGCCTCCTAGTTACATTTGAAATTGTTCGTACTTGTTAGTATACCCTTTTTTAACAATTTTATGCTACCATTCGTAATCTGGTGGGAAAAGGGCCAGTACATCAGGAAAATCAGCGTTGATCTTGTTCCACGATATAGTCACTCCCCGTGATAAAGTGCTCTCTTCTTTGTTCTATACTTCTTAAAAAACACACCGTTTTCATATTAAGCGTCTTTTTGCTCCAAAATTTTCTCCAGTCTGGTATATTCTTTTTCATTTCCTGTAACTCTTGCAAGGTGATAAAGATTTTCCAATAGTATATTGCGGTCGATATCATAAATAATCTCCTGAGAAACATTTTTAACTGTATTTTCAGCGAAACTCCAGATATCCCTGTGGCGAATTGGCCATGTCCCTTGCGCCAGCATTCTCAAAGAAGCAATAATTTCTATAATGATTGGAAGATCATCCTTGGCATAATGTCTGATCATCCCAAATCCTCTGTAAAGGGAGTCAGCAAACCGCTGTGGCTGGGTAATTACCCGGACTTGCCCGTTTGAATCCACAAGATATGGAGCGAATGTGATGTGGCGGTCAATGGTTTGCATTAAATTGGCCAATTGATAAATGGCATTGATGGCAGACCGGGGATCCCCGTTATCCGATGCTTTTATTGCCACTTCTGCCAGTTTACTCATTGCCGAGTCGTTGTCCTGAATCTCCAATTCTTTGTTGCCAAATAAAATGAATTCCTTGTAATCTTCTTCATCAACTTCGGCTGCTCCTTCGCCCCAATAGGAAAACAAAGGGTTGTTGATCAGCATAAAGTTTCCGACTTTCTCACGAAGTTCAATGATGATATCATCTTCCTGCGCTTTGCTGACCATTCCTTGAAAATCTACAAGCTGAAGATATCCAGCGACATCTGTATCGACTTGCTTCGCACTCCTCCGAAAATTTTCTTTTAAATCTCCTGCTTCCTTTTGTTTCAGATTTTCCATATCTGTTATTAATGTATTTTTAACAATTTTTTCAGATGTGGTTTTCATGTTAAATGTCACGTTATGCACTTGCATCCAGTAGATTGCATGGTTGATAAAAAAGAGGAAAATAACTGCAGTTATAAACGCCAATAAAACCGTAGTAATCGGCACAAGAACAAAATCATTGCGCTGAAAATTATTGATAAATAAAAATGTCAGCAGCACATAGATGAAACTGCCATTAAAAATGCCTACATAATGCTGAGTCTGTCGATCAGCTATAAAATTCTGCAGCATACGAGGGGAAAACTGGCCGCTGAATGTGGTCAGCAAAATCAATAAAATGTTCAGTGTAAATGCACTCAACAGCAAGACACTGCTGATCAGCGTACTCACAAGTGATTCTGTGGACTGAAAATCAAAAACATAAAAATCAGACTGCGCCGGGACATCAAAATACATATCGACAAAAATTGTTGACGCTGCTAAAATTACAGCTGCTCCTATATACATAAGCGGTACGTTCCAAAGCGACATGCTTATTTCATGTTTCCGTTGCCGCTCTGACATTAGAAAATACTTTTTTATTTCCCTCGGCAGAAATTTCATCCTCATATGCATGACTCTCCTTTCTCATTTGAGACGGATTGAAATAAGATTTCCATTAATTCGGACAGAGTGATTACTGGAAGACGCATCTTGATACATTAAAAACCGCTTTCACTTTAAAAATGATCTACTCCACAGAGCAAAAGTCTCTCTGAAATAATTTTCAGTTTTATGATTCTTTACCCACCGAATTGAAAATCAGTCTCTTTTGTCTATAAAATATTTAATTTCACCGATTCTGAATACTAAAATAGAAAAGGAAAACTTTCAGTTAGTACCGTCCTCCTTATTTATTTAACTTGCCAATTTCCCTCTTGTACGAAATGACGGATAGGACATGTGTCCTTTTTGCGCCTGTTCTTCCCCTGTAAATTGAGAGTATAGAAAGGTGCGTGGATTTTTATGAAAGGGATTTCATTTGCCTTGGCCGGCGGCTTTTTCCTGACATTCCAGAGTGTCGCAAATGCCACAATCAGCGAAGGGATCGGCTCGTGGCAGGCTGCCGCAATGACCCAGCTGACCGGCTTTGTGCTGGCGATTCTTATTGTGCTGATCCTCAGAGACCGGTCTTACCGCCAACTGACAGAAGTGTCTCCTCTATACGCATCCGGCGGCATGCTGGCAGCTATTGTGCTTTTCACTAATATGACCGCAGTCCATATAATGGGCGTCACGCTGACCATTGCTATTTTCCTGATTGCGCAGCTGGTCCTGGCAATTGCCATTGATGGCAGAGGCTGGTTTGATATGTCCCAAAAGAGAATCGGCCGGACCCAAATTGTCGGCGTCCTGATGATGATTGTTGGCGTCATTGTTTTGAAATTGTAAGGAGGAATAAAAATGGACCAGCGCATCGCGGAGTATCTTCAAAAGTATGGACTTTCAGATTTGTTCCCGGACCGAGTACGGGAAGAGATGTACATCGCGCACTACGCAAGTGGTGAACGCTTGTTTTCACAAGATGATGAGGCACATAAGATGTATTTTCTTGTCGAAGGAAAATTGAAGATATCCATGTTGTCTCCGGAAGGAAAACGCCTTATTCTGGCATTCAAGTCTCCGTTCGACATTATTGGCGATGTTGAGTATGTGCGGGATTGCCATTTCATCAATACAGTGGAGGCCGTGACAGACATCGTGGTGATCGGGGTTCCATACAGCGGGCTGCGCCAAAATATGGCTGACCATGCACCGTGGCTGCAGTTTTTGCTCCACACCATCACAGAAAAATTCGAAACCAAGACGCGTGCGATGAACTTTAACCTTCTTTATACAGTCGATGTCCGTGTAGCAAGTTACCTGCTTTCAATGACACCCACCCAACAGATGCTCGAGTCCACTTCACTAATTGATATGGCGGATTTGATAGGCACCAGCTACCGGCATTTGAACCGCGTCCTGCAGCAATTCGAAGGAGCGGGATGGATTGTGAAGAAGCGCGGTAAAATCACCTTGCTTGACCGTGCCGCCCTTTTGGAGCAAGCTGGGCAAAATATTTACGAATAGGAGGAAAACCAATGGCTTTCGGCATTTTTTTGGCAATTATCGGCGGCGCGTTTGTCTCCATTCAAAACACCTTTAACGCAAACGTAAAAAAACGGGTCAGCGTCTGGACCACCACTGCGCTTGTCCTGCTGCTCGGTTTTGCCGCTTCGCTTGCGGCTGGCCTTATTTTCGAAGGAACTGGGCTGTTCAGCTTCCAGGCGGAATCCTGGTTCTGGTTCAGCGGCATCGTAGGTGTAGGCGTCGTCGCTTGTGTCACACAAGGCGTTCAGATTCTCGGACCAAGCCGGGCCATCTCCCTCGTCATGGTCTCCCAGATTTTCTTTGGCCTGATGTGGGATACGCTTGGCTGGTTCGGGCTGGAGCAGGTTCCTTTTACCTGGCAGTCGTTAGTTGGCGTGCTGCTGATCAGCGGTGGTGTGCTGCTGTTCCAATTGGGGCCTAAATTGGAGCAGAAATCTTATGTAAAACTAAACCCCGACACAATCAAAGCGAACGATTGACAAGAAATCCAGAAACCCGGCAAATCTGTGTAAACAGGAGATGTTGGGTTTCTTTTTATTTGATAAAGCCCTTTAGCATTCTTCCATATAAAACTGACCCTTAAATAAAATCAAATCTGACTCTTTTCATGTGGTCAACTTCATTTACACTGAAGGTATTAAACCTTTAGGAGGAACTCAATATGAATCAACAGGGCACAGAACGGGTAAAAAGAGGAATGGCTGAAATGCAAAAAGGCGGCGTGATTATGGACGTGGTCAATGCAGAACAGGCTCGCATTGCCGAAGCGGCAGGAGCTACTGCGGTTATGGCATTAGAACGCGTCCCTTCAGATATCCGCAAAGATGGCGGCGTCGCGCGTATGGCTGATCCCCGCATAACCGAAGAAGTTATGAAGGCCGTTTCCATTCCCGTTATGGCAAAAGCACGCATCGGGCATATCGTGGAAGCACGCGTACTCGAAGCGATGGGCGTCGATTATATCGATGAAAGCGAAGTTTTGACACCCGCTGATGAAGAATTTCATCTATTGAAAAACACCTATACCGTGCCATTTGTTTGCGGTTGCCGGAATTTGGGTGAAGCAGCCCGCCGGATCGGCGAAGGAGCTTCGATGCTCCGCACTAAAGGCGAGCCGGGCACCGGGAATATCGTGGAAGCGGTGCGCCATTTGCGCCAGGTCAACGCGGAAGTGCTGCGAGTGGTTCATATGAGTGAAGATGAATTGATGACAGAAGCACGCAATTTGGGCGCTTCTTATGAATTCCTGCGTGAAGTGAAATCACTGGGCCGTCTACCGGTCGTCAATTTCGCCGCAGGTGGCATCGCAACGCCATCGGATGCCGCTTTGATGATGGAACTGGGAGCTGACGGCGTGTTTGTCGGATCCGGCATCTTCAAATCCGACAACCCGGAAAAATTTGCGCGCGCCATTGTCGAAGCGACAACCCATTACCAGGATTACAAATTGATCGCGGAATTGTCCAAGAATCTTGGCATTGCCATGCATGGCATCGAAATTTCTACAATTGCTGCCGGCGAACGCATGCAGGAGCGAGGCTGGTAACGATGAAAAAAATAGGAGTCCTTGCGCTGCAAGGAGCTGTACGCGAACATTCCCGTTCCATTAAAGCGAGTGGGGCTGAAGCGGTTTCTGTAAAAAGACCTGCGGATTTATCAGGTTTGGACGCGCTCATTCTGCCCGGAGGCGAAAGCACAACGATGCGGCGCCTGATTGATCGATACGGTTTCATGGAACCGCTGCGCGACTTCGCGGCTTCCGGTAAGCCAATGTTTGGCACTTGTGCCGGGCTGATTCTGCTTGCTAAGGAAGTCGTCGGATACGATGAACCGCATCTCGGCGTCATGGATGTTAAAGTGGAACGCAATTCATTTGGCCGCCAAATCGACAGCTTTGAAGCAGACTTGACTTTAAATGGTTTGGACACTCCATTCAATGCCGTCTTTATCCGCGCACCTCATATTGTCAGCGTCGGACCAAATACTGAAATCTTGTGTGAATACGATGGCAGAATTGTTATGGCGCGCTCCGGGCAATTTCTTGGCTGCTCTTTTCATCCCGAGCTGACCGACGACCACCGGATCACCGAGTACTTCATCAGCATGGTCACCGCAGAAACTATGAGCGTTAGCATCTGATATCAAAGCTCATTCTTGAAATCAAGTATAAAAGCAGAAGCCACCTCAGTTTCAATTGAAGTGGCTTCTGTGTTTTATAGAATTATTCCGGTCGGAGACTCTGGTCATTCACCAACGCTTTGATGAAGAATAGTTCGTTGCCGTTCAGAACCCGATAGTGCCCATTTCGAAATTTTTTTCGGCATCTTCCTGTTTCTTTTTATTGCAAAGTCAACGAACTCCGGTCTTCTGTTCTATAATCCAGATCCTTCCTACGCTGCCTTTCCCTCAACGCTTTCTTTCGAACCCAAGCTGTAACCGGCAAATGCCAGACCGGATGCAATCGGCGCGCATAATGTGCCAACCCATGAAAGCTGGAGGAGGCTGTCAGCGACGACATATCCACTACGTGTGGCTCCGAGCGCAATGCCGTCGGGAAATGGACCGTCGCCAAGTTTATCAAAGACAATTGGATGGTCACTTTCATGGCATAGATCATCACGGCCATCAACATGAGAGATACAATCCCGGCATGCGTCGATTCCATAGTGAAATACAAAGACCCTAAAATAACTGCCTGAACAATAAAGACAAACCGAATTGCTCGACGGCAACGGCTTTTATGCTGACCTCTACAATAGCCAATTCGCGAAGTCGGCGGTTAGTGGAAGGGGGCGTTCAGAAATAGAAAAAACTCCCGACTCCCCTCTTATTAATCACTGAAAATCAATAAACCAATGGATTGGAAAAAAATCAAGATGGGTATAAAATAATAAGCAACAGACACAAAAATATAGTTTGGGAGGAACAAACCGTGGGCTTATTCCTTATGGGTATCCTGCTCTGGTCGCTGGTCATCGCCTCGGTCATCTTGCTCTTCTACGGATTATGGAAACGTTCGTGGAAAGCGCTCGCGTGGAGTGGCGCTGCACTTCTTTTGCCTATGGGCCTCATCGCTTTCGATGGCAGCGGGAGCATGTGGTTCACGTTGAGCATCGTGCCGCCACTGGTGATTTTTGCCGCTGCGTATTACATGAAACACAAATCAATTCAGCATCAGCATTGAGACCGAAGGGCCGGAGATTTCCGGCCTTTTTTTGCCTGATTTTGGATTATCCATCTTTCTTCCAACAAATCTCATCTGACTTTGCTTTTCATATGGAATGGTCAAAAAATGGTAATAACTATTCCACTTTTAAATGCCCGCGCAGTGCCGACAGCTTGTATAATAGAATGATTATCACTGCTTTCCACTAAACTTATGCGAAAATTCTGCAGGAGGCGGATCCTACTATACTTACTCAAATTCCAATTATCGATTTCCTTTTGCTGCTGCTGTTGAATATGGGGCTGGGTGCACTGGGGTTTTTCCCCAGCGTATTGCTGACCGCACTCAATATCAATACTTTCGGGGCCACGCTCGGAACGGTGCTTTCCTTGTCGGGGGAAATCTTCGGTGCCATTGCCGGTTTCTATCTATACCGGTACGGATTCTCAAAAATCAATCCCCAGTGGCTGAAAAAGCCTTTTTGGATGTACCTTCAAAAACCTTCGGCAAGCCAAGTCTTTTGGGCAGTCATCGGGCTCCGCCTCATCCCTTTCGTACCGTCAGGGTTGGTGACAGCCGGCGCTGCTTTAACCCCTATTTCCGGACCCCTGTTCATGATTGCCAGCACCCTCGGTAAAATTCCCGCCGTCTTCATTGAAGTGGCCGTTGTTTACGGCGTCATGCATACCCTCCCGCCCAGCTATCAGTACAGTTTGGCCCTTGTGTTTCTGGTGGTGACAGGTTTGATCTGGAATAAAAACAGAAGAAAAGATGCCGATTTGTTCAAAAAGGAATCCTTATAGCCAAGCTTCTCCACTTTTTCTTATAAAGAAAGCCAAGGGCCACAGCTTTTGGCTTTTCTTTTTAACGTTTTTCGAAAGCAGTTTCCCCATTGTCACCAGTCTTCATAATTTATTTGATGGAATTGAGAGAATTCTTTCGAAAAGTGTTAAACTTGGAATACATGGAAAATAATAACTTATCTTATTAAAAGAAATTAAATGGAATAAAACGTTTAATTGGCCAGTCCACAAAAGCAATGTTCAAGCTTAAAAAATGGTTATCTTTATTTGCTGAAAGGAGATTTATTAATGAAGGACTTTGCCGAAAAATTAAGCCCGGATATCTTAGCATCCACAGCGCTTTTAGATTTGATCCAAGATCCGGTTTTTTTGATGGAAAAAGATCATGATTCTTTCCGATATATCTACACGAATCCAGCAGCCTTAACCATTTTGAAGCAACAGGAGCTGGTTGGCCGCCGAATTGAAGACGTTCTTTCCCCAAAGAAAAGCCGTCAATTTAATGAGTATTACCGGAAAGTACAGTCCACTCATCAACCTTTCGAGTTTACCGATATTACTAAAACTGACAATACGGAATTCATTGGAGAAACCGTGTTGAATCCGATAATGGCAGAAGATGGCGAGTGCCTGTATATATTGGCTATTGTTAGAGACGTCACGGAAAGAGAGCTGAAAAAACAGAACCTTCATAAGACGCAGAGAGACATCGAAATCGAGCGAAAAAGATTGAATTCCCTGGTGGAATACAATGGCAATGCAGTTTTCGAATTTGACGAACAAAAGAATTTTGTCAACCTCAATAAAATGGTCACTGACTATATCGGTTTTAGTGAAGAAGAGCTGATCGGCAAATCCATTTTATCTTTAGTGGCCGACAGCAGTCTGGAAGAGACTCTCGCGAACTTTGATCAATCCTTAACAGGGCAATCCCTGGATTTCGAGGCGAACATCTATACCAAAGAACGACAAATTGACACGTTTCAAATGAATACAATCCCCATCATTGTCGAAGAAAAAGTGATCGGGGTCTACGTCATCGCCAAAGGGATTACCGAACAGAAAAAAACGGAACGTCTTTTGCAGGAAAGCGAACAGCGATATAAATCATTATTCGATAACCATCCCCATGGCATACTGACTTTTGAACGGAACGGCAACTTGGTCAGCATCAACGCCGGAACAGAACAAATTACAGGCTATACATTAGAAGAACTGGCAGCCGAATTATTTCTGTCTATTATCCTGCCGGAAGATACAGAAAAAGTACTGCATCACTTTTACAAAGCAATTGATGAAAAACACCCTGAACAATACCAACTGACTTTCCGTCATAAAAACAGCCGGCTGATGGAACTTCAAACGATGAATATTCCTATCATCGTAAACAACGAGTTGGTTGGAATTCATGGCATTGTAACTGATATTACTGAAATAAACCGGGCTCAAAAAGCCTTGACCGAAGCAAAGAAAGAACTGGAAGTCTTCTGGGGCAACTCTACTGACCCAATTTTTTACATAGATACAAAAGGCGACATTCTGAAGATGAATCCTGCTTTTGAAGAAACTTTCGGGTTTACGGAAGAAGAAATGGTCACCGGCAAAGGCACCATCATTCCACAACATATGAAATCCGATCAATTCAATATCGTGGAAAAAATCCTTAACGGGGAGACGGTCAATTCCCATGACACCATCCGTATGACAAAATCGGGAACACCGCTCAACATTATTTCTTCCTATTCACCTGTACGAAATGCAGACAAAGAAATCATCGGTGCCACCATCATTTATAAAAATGTGACCGAACTTAAAATGGCCGAAAAGGAATTGCAAAAAAGCCAGGAGAAATACAAAATCATAACAGAAAGCACATTTGATATCGTTACGATGATCAATCTCGATGGGCTGATTGAATATGTATCCCCTGCCTATGACACTATTTCCGGTTATCCCGCCGACACTTGCATTGGCACCTCATTTATGACAAATGTTCATCCGGAAGATGCGGCTATATTAACAGAAAGCGTTTCTTCCTTACTTGACGGAGGAAAGCCTGCCGCGGTAGAAATTCGATTTTTGCATAAAAAGGGCCATTACATCTGGATGGAAGTTTCACCTACTCCAGTCCTTGAAAAAGGAAAAGTAAAGCAAGTGTTTACGGTATCCAGAGATATTACAGAGCGAAGACGGCTTCAGGAGGAAATTGCAAAAATGGCGTTTTACGACCATTTAACCGGCATACCAAATCGCCGCACTTTTGATAATGAACTCCAAAAGGCCATCCATCAAGCGGATGCTTCCGGCAAGAAAGTGGCCATTTTGATGCTCGACGGACATAAATTCAAGCAAATCAACGATCTTTATGGCCACGATGCGGGAGACGGGGTAATTCAGGAAATGGCTGCACGCCTTGTTGACTGTGTTCATCCACTGGGAACGGCCGCGCGTTTGGGCGGTGATGAAATGGGTGTTGTGCTGCCGGAGATTGAATCATTGGAGACAGCCGAAAATATGGCAAAACAAATTCTGAAATCGTATGAAAAACCGCTAAGCTGCAATGGTGTTGATATCAAAATAGGTGTGGGGATTGGCATTTCCCTATATCCCGATCATTCAACGAATGAAAGACAGCTCATAAAGTTCGCCGACCTGGCTCTGTATGAAGCGAAAAAAATGGGCCGCGATGCTTACAGTGTATATAACTTTGCGGCAGAACAGATTTCAGACCCATTGAATAAAAAACAAGAATCCAAATAGATTTGATGTACCATGAACCCCTTGTTCATGGTATTTTTTATATTCATTTGTCAGCTGGAACATGCTTTTCTTCGGGCTTTGACGAAAACCGAAAAACCTCTAACTCAAACCACATTTGGGAAATATTGGCGGATGCGAAGATTTTTTCAATATGGGGTTCGGTGTGGGACTGCAGATCGCATGTTGGTGACTCTGTTTGTGTGGGTTTTGGAAGTTGGGCATATTTCAGTGAAAGTTGGGCATATTTGGACCTAAGTTGGGCATAAACCAGAAAAAGTTGGGCATATTCGGATCAAAGTTGGGCATAAACCGAAAAAGGGGATGGAGCAGGATAGGTCCCCAGCTCTCCCTCCTATCATCTCCACCAAGTTGAAACAGGGAATGGCACGTCCCCGTCCAGCGGAACCGTCTCTCCAATCCGCGGAGCAAAGAGATCCACGTCATTTTCCTCTGTCGCCACCAACGCCCGTTCTATCGGTTCCGTCCAGCTGTGGCGCGCCAGCGTAAAGCCAGCCCAGTGAATGAGCATCATTTGCTCGGCTTGCACATCAATACTCGCCTGAACGGATTCTTCCGGAATCATGTGGGACTCGGGCCAGCGTTCATCATACTGCCCGCCTTCGATCAGCGCGATATCAAAAGGTCCGTATTTATTGCCGATTTCCTTGAAATGCTTATCGTATCCGCTGTCGCCGCTTATGTAGAAACGCGTTTCTTCACCGGCGAGCACCCAACCGCCCCATAGCGTTGAACTCCGGTTCAAAATTCCTCTGCCGGAGAAGTGTTTGGCAGGCACCAGGGCCACGGTCAATCCCTGATATTCTTTTTCATCCCACCAGTTCATTTCCGTAATCTTATCTTCCGCAACGCCCCACCCGGTCAAATGGCTGCCTACTCCGTAAGGGACAAAGTAATGCGCGACCTTGCCGTCCAACTTTTTGATGGACTCATAATCCAGATGATCATAATGGTCATGGGTAATAAATACAGCATCGATTTCCGGCATCTCATCCACCAGATGCAGCAGATCTCCCCCGTAACGTTTCGGTCCAATAAACGAAACCGGTGAAGCGACCGGCCCCAGCATCGGATCAATCAGGATTTTATTATTATCAAGGCTCATGATGAAAGTCGAATGGCCGAGCCAGGTCAGGCTGTCTTCTTCCGCTCCGATATTATCCCAGTCGATATCAACGACCGGCAATTGATCACCCGGATTCATCTCCTTATCCTCTGAATCCGAATTCTCGGGTGCCGCAAGGACATTTATGTCGATTTCCGGTTTCCCCATCGGCAAATTGATAAATTTCCCGTCCTCGTAATTTTCAAATGTCTCAAAGAGCGCTTGCTGTTCATTGCTTGGACTGCTTCCAAATGTCGGATACAGCACCGTAAAAAGAAGAATTGCCATTGCCAATAAAACCACCAGCAGCAATAAGCCAAGCGGTATTTTCCAGAGCAGTCCTTTTTTGCTTTTCGGTGATTTTTGTCCGTTCTTTTTTTCATTTGCCTGATGTTCTTCGATGTTTGACATTTTATCCCTCGCCTTACAGCTTTATTTACCGGTGCAGATATTATTGCTTGGAACTTATTTTCAGTATAACTTCCTTTTTGGCTGGAAGGTACCTCCAGGTTTCAGTCATATGCCGTCCCTCGCTCTTCTGCAGGATTGAGATGAAAACCGATATTCCGGAAAACAGCTTCGAAGACAGTAGGCGTGTCCTGCTCGGATACTGTCTTTGCGACGAAGTGCGCAGCACTGCAGGAGCACGATTTTAAGTCTGCTCCTGCATCGCTGCGCTGCTTCGTCGCAAAGCGTCGGCCGAACTACCTTCGGCCAACACTTCGCTGTTTTGCTCCATATCTCAGATTGCTTTCTCTAAAAGCATATACTTTTAAGTCACTTTCAAGAAACAAAATAACTAAATCCGACCAGAAAAAGAGCATTTGTTGATTGCTGGGTTTCTATGAGCGGTTTCCTGGGTTCTATGAGCGGTCATTGGATTCTATGAGCGGTTTTCCGGGTTCTATGATCACTCAGCTGCCTTTCGGAAAATCTATAGTGACAAATTTGATATTGAGAATTAAAAGAAACTATCACTTTTGCCGGACTCTTCCATTAAAAAGCAGGGCCTAAGTGTATATTCAACTTGTAAAGCCTTTCAGCAGTGAAAGGCTTTTTCTTATTCGAAATATACTTTTAAGGAAAGTAACGAATTCAACTCCATTTACCCATTAGATTAGAAAATCTTATGAATAATAAGGATTCGGGAGAGCCTTGGCGATTTCTGTTACAATCAACGGAGAAAGTGCATCCAGCTTCCTTGAAACTTGGGTTCTGAAAGTTTTAAAGGACGGGTGAAATGGAGGATATCATTTTGAAGGGATTTATAAAAAGTATATCACCGGTCCAGCTCTTCTTGTTCGCTGTGCTGTTGATCAGTTTTATCGGCTCTATGTTTTTCATCAATACCAATTACGGTTTCTACGATCAGCCGATTGTGACAATCACTGAAGCTGAAATCACGGAGACCCGCGAACTAAGTGATATGCATGGCAACGAAGATGCTTTATATACCCAGCAGCTCGAGGGTGAAATGCGGAACGGCGAGTATAAAGGCGAATCGATCAAATTTGAAAATGAGTATTCCATGTCCGGGGCCAATGACCACGAATACCGGGTCGGCCAGGATTTGTTCGTCGTTATTGCAGGGGCATCTGAAGAAGGTACTGCACTCACCGGCACAGTTGATAATGTAAAACGGGATAAATACATACTTGCGATGACCTGGATTTTTATCTTTGTGCTGCTCATCATCGGGAAAAAGCAAGGGTTTTACTCGATTGTCAGTTTGGCGCTCAATGCGGTTATCCTGGCATATGCTTTGGAAGTTTACATCCGGACGGAAAACATCGGTCTACTGTTTATTGCGGGTGTCAGCGTTCTGTTATTCACCGTCACTTCGCTGCTCCTTGTGAACGGCTTCAATGAAAAAACATATGCGGCGATTGTTTCGACAATTCTCGGCGTTTTCACAGCTCTGCTGCTGGCTTCTTTTGCGATCTGGACATCCGGCGGCAATGGCTTGAACTACGAAGAGATGCAATTTCTTTCAAGGCCGTATGAAGTCGTTTTCATGGCGGGGCTCTTCATCGGCTCTCTCGGAGCGGTGATGGACGTCGGTATTACGATGTCGGCGTCCATCTTTACACTTTACGAAAAAAATCCGAACATCTCCATTCAAGCAATGAAGAAGTCCGGCAGTGATATCGGGAAAGATATTATGGGCACGATGGCGAATATCCTGTTCTTCGTTTATATCAGCGGTTCGATTCCGATGCTGCTGTTGTATTTGGCGAACGGGGCAGACTGGCCGTTTACTTTTTCGATTAACCTGTCCCTTGAAATTGCCCGTGCGCTCGCCGGTGGACTCGGAATAGTCCTGACTATCCCGATCGGCATTTATACCGCCATTTTCTTCATTAAGAGAAAGAAGGTGGCCCAATGAATGTCCTGATCGTTTTAGCCATCATGTTATGTATGGCCATGGTGATGATTGGCGGAAAAAAAGGGGCCGTTTCATTCCTCAGCCTGTTCATCAATTTTCTGGTGCTGCTGTTTACGGTTTTCATGATGGCCAACCCTGATCAAAACCCCATCTTCTGGGTCATCATCGCTTGCGTCGTCATCAGCTGCGTCAATCTGTTTTTCATCAACGGCATCAACAGCACTACGATTGCAGCCTTTGTTTCGACCGTCATCACGATGATTGTGCTGTTGTTCTTCATCTTCATCATGACCGACTTGACGATGATCAATGGCTTCGGCGAAGAAGAGGTCGATGAACTCAGCCTGTTCTCGCTTTATATCGGCATTAGCTTTATCGAGCTTGCAGCTGTGGTCATCATCATCAGTACAATTGGTGCAATCATAGATATCGCCATTTCGATTACGTCGCCGATGCGCGAAGTCCACTTCCATAACCCCGGCATCAGCCGTCGTGAACTGGTACGCGCAGGCTTCTCCATTGGCCGGGATCTTCTGGGAACAAGCACCAACACCTTATTTTTCGCTTTTTTCGGCAGTTATCTTGGCTTGTTGATCTGGTTCAAGGACCTGTCCTATTCGCTCGGCGACATCGTCAACTCCAAAGTCTTTACTGCCGAAATGATCACAATACTTTGCGCCGGCATCGGCATTGCCCTCGTCATCCCGATCGCCTCCTGGATCACCGCATTTTTGCTGACGCGAAAAAGCAGTACGTTGAAATAAGTGATGGTCAGTTTCACTTGAAATTATTTGATGAATGGTGACTTTATTAAATAAACCCGGCAACCTTTACTCAAAGGTTGCCGGGTTTTAAATTGGACTTTATAAGAGGATTTCCGACAGACCACTCTTATCATTCAACCCCAATACTTAGAGTAATGAAGCATTTCATCTTGTTGCATACCCATCTGTTCGTACAATTTTTGAGCCTGGTGATTGTCTTTAGCAGTCTCAAGTGTAATGAAACGGGCATTTCCTTCCACACAATAGGCGTAGCACTTATCCAGTAAACTTCTTCCGATGCCTTGCTTGCGGAATTTTTCATCCACATACAAATCATTTAAAATAAAAGCTCTTTGTAAAGCAATCGAGGAGAATGTTGGATAAAGCTGCACAAACCCGGCTGCTTCCCCGTCCACCTTCGCCATAAAAATAACGGATTCTTCCTTTGAAACTCTTTCTTCCAAAAACTGTTGTGCCGCTTCCGCATTTCCTGGTTGATTATAAAATTGTCTGTATGCGTCGAATAACGGTACTATTGAGCTGACTTTTTTTTGTTGTGATCTGTTCTATTTTCATGCCTTTGCCTTCTTTCTTTTTACTGAAATTTTATTCCCCATTAATCTGAAGATAATTTTTTGGTCAGTTCCATCAACACTCAAAGAGCCCCCTGAAAATAGCCAATTAGTAAAATTAACTTATACAGCTTTAAACATGCGTCCTTTTCGAAACTCAAAACGGAAAATCCCCAAAATGGAGGCAAGACCCACCACACCAAAGAAAACCGAAAACAACTTAAACCCAGTCGTTGGAGAATCCATGAGAAGACTGCACATGACGAACGATCCGATTGCCATAAGCACGAGAAAGCTATTGCAGGCAGCTCTGCGTCCCCTGAACACCCAAAATGCCAACTGAAAAACCATCCACAGAAATGAACTGGCCATTAACAAGGGAAAAAGGGGTTCAAATTTGGCTGCATAGACAAAATGGTCAATCACTAACAAGTTCTCTGAATTCGTAAATCCGTTATTGATCCAGTTCGAGAATACCGCCGTATGCTTCCATTCCCAGGGATTGTCGCGCAATTGTCCTCCTTCGTACCAGCTGATAAGTGTTGCCAAAACAAGCATCACAAATGCCCCGATGAACATTACCGCATTGCGAAAAGGCATTACTCGCACTCCCTTTTTTTTTTCATATGCCATTCGTTGCAAGAAGCGCAATGAAGTTCCGTTCATAAAATATATAATTCATCATCACAGCCATTCATCGCTTTTATTCTCCAGCTGATAAATATACATATCCACTGAGATGGTTGTTCCTGTTAAATAACAAAACTCAATTACTTCTTCATTAAACGACATATAAGGTTGTTCTTCTCCATGAATACTCGGAACAATCGTGAGGACAAAACTCACGTCATATTGTTCCTTTATCCCTTTCAGTTGCGGAATTTTATTTTTGAGGTTCTTGATGGTGCCCCTGCACTGTGCTTCCACATCCAGTCTGCCTATATCAGATTCTTCAGCACTCCAGTTTGAGAAATGGTATTCAGATCCATCTATCCTTTTATCGCCATAGGCCCAGCTTCTGAAAGGTTGAATTTCCAGAACGCGTGTAATGTCTTCCGGATTAAAAATCCCTTTTTCAAATGCCACGAATCCACTATCACTCGTACCGTTACTTTTAATGGCAAAATAAGTGTAACTACTCGTCTTTTCCATCGGACACCCCTTATTTTATGTTGTGAAGATTTGAGTTTCGTCTCATGCTAATATACAAACTCTTCCAATTACCTTATCAAATATCATGAATTATGAAAATACTTTTATTTAGGTTATTTATAAACCGTCTCCAAAATAAAAGGAGAAAAGAATGCATTGATCAGCATCTTCTCTCCTCATACTTTAATATTGGCAAACAGCAGGCTATCTCAAAGGCATCTTATCATACGCCAAATCTATTCATCCTCATCCAGCAGTTCCGTCTTAATTTCAGCCAAACTAAAACGATCTTCCACATTCCCAGTGAGCCGGACGGAAAAAGCTTGTGTATCGGAGTCCTCTCCGCCGACAGCTTCATGCAGCAGTTTGCTTTTGTAAACGTAAACCTGATGCTGCAGGACCTCTCTTTCAAAATTATCGCTTTAGAAAAATCATGAAACTTTATTGGAAATTAATTGGTATAGTAACTATAGACGATTTTATGTGAGGAGGTATAACATGAATGTATTAATAAAGTCCAGGTTGATTATTATACCATTGGGTGTGTTCTTAATTTTTTCAATTTCAAATCTCATTAGACACGGGTCAGTTAATTGGATCGAGAATCTTATGATTGCTTTATTTGTAGGGGTTGGATACAAAATTATTGACTATTTCAGTGGCGGTAACAGAAAAGAGCAAAATTCATAATCCCCCGATTAACCACAATAAACGAGTTTTGAATGCAACTTAATTGCCAATAAGTTGCATTCAATTCCAACTGCTAAAGCGTCGATTTTTACCTCATCATTTCATAGTTAATATACATGTTGTAAAAGGCTGGAATCAATAAAGCGATTGCGATACAGATAAGTGCAGCTGTTTTGCTTTGCTTTCTTAAACGATCATCTCCACTTTTCAAGTGTTCAAAAAATGTAAAAGTAAAATAAATGCTGACAATAATTAAAAGCGTCGATAAAATTCCCAACAAATTTCCCGTTCCCCACAATCCTGTTTCCAACGTGGATTCACCATTCTTCCTTTTTAGCTTTTTATATGTATTGAATAACTTACCTTTAAAAATTAATGTAAATTAATTTGATCTTTGGTACAACAAAAATCAAATTAATTTCTTTTCAAGAATTATTTTCAGTTCTCCTCTTTCATCTATTTTAGTACCAACAATATCAAAACCATCTCTGATATTCATAAGGAGCATATTCCGCCATTTATTCATGGTCTTAGTTTGAACTACTTCATAGCCCATTTCTTTTAAATCAGTATGCTGTTGCTTCATCAATTCTGAAGCGACCCCATAATTTCGATATTGAGAACTTACTCCCCCGAGCCAACTATAGAAAGTTATTTCATCAAGGGCATAACCAATCTTAAATCCGATCACTTCTGAATCCTTTAATGCAATATTAACTAATACCTTCTGTTTACTTTTCAGCTTCTCCAACCACTGATCCGTTCCACCAAAAATTTCTTTATGTACCTTTGCAATACTCTCAATTATTTCTGAATTAGGCTGTTCTTCGAATTTTTGATATCTGATATTCAAAATTTCTCCCATCCTTTTTAAAATTGAAACCTCTAATTGAATTCGTTCCCAGGGAGCAGCACAATTATGTTGAATTAACGTTTAACGAACCTTGGTTCATATTCTGACAGGACCTCTATGATGTCGTTTCCATTCAAATACAAATGATGTTCAAGTTCAGGGTTAGTTTGGCCATTGATTAAAGGGTTCATATCGAACCATTTGATATAATCCGAATTCGTCACTTTATAGAAATACAATGCATTCGGGTCCTGTATTCCGCTCCTATCCATCTCTTTGCTGAGCAGATCGAACCTGCCGTATTCAGTTGAATAGCGATAAGACCATACTGAATAACCTATAAGGCCGTCTGTTTGATCGTATATCACATCAATGGTGGAGTTCATTAGGTCTGTAAAAGAAATTTTAAAGTGATCGATTCGCCCTGAAACGTTCATAAAGCCTAAATCACCGTTGTTTCTTCCCTTGATAAAAGTGACAGGCTGCCATGCATGAAGCTTTTCCACAAAATCCCCTCCTCAAATTAATAATGTCTTGCTTAATAAATTTCCTGCCAGGGAGCAACATAATTATCTGAAGGCAATTGGAAGTTTAGAGTTGATTCCCTTTTGCATTTTTATTCTGTTTACTGAAGCGATATAAAAATGTAAGCTCAAAAGCAAAAAAGGCGATTACCAGACCTGCAAAGTATGGCTGAGGCGAATCTATAAAGACAAACAGTAAAATTGATAATACCAAAAATGTTACTCCTATGATCAATGGATATTTAAATGAATTTCTTTTCAAGATTATCCCCTCTTCTTTACTTAGTTGGGTACTAACCTCCAGCTTAAATTTCTTTAACCCCTTATTCTTCCATAACTACCGACTACCAAAGAGGCGGTTCCTTCTTGTTCGTAATTTTTATTAAAAATGGAGAAACGGCTATGGAGAAGAAAAAAGTCATGACTAAAATCCCTAAGGTGATGTGGGGCGGTATATCAAATAAAAGTCCAAAAAGCATAACTAACGGTGCAAGAAAGACCAATAGTCCATTTCTTTTTTTCGATGGATCAGTATAATATTGGGTTTTTCCGCAATAAGGGCAAACCATTGCCGTGTCCAGTGTAAACATCTTTTTGACTGTCTGTTTCCAACTCCATTGATTATTGCAGTTTTGACAAGTTGGCATGTTTCCCCTCCGATCATCTTTCAGCATCTTTGTTCTACTACGGTTAATTTATTCCATATATTTACCATATCATAAATACCTTGTCGCTTCATTTTAAAGACTGAAATTCCGAATAAATAAACCTCGAGCTTCCAGCCTGTTTTTTACTAACTTAACCGTTAGTAAAATTGCACTTTTAGAGACAAAAAGGAGAGATGAGGCTGTTCTCAGCATCATCTCTCCCTTGCATAATAGATCACAGTAAATTTGATAGCCTCTCACTTAAATCCTTTAAGTAAGAAAACCCCATTAAATCATCCTTAAGAATCTTCAGCATTTCTAACTTTGAAACTGCCTAACAGCACATACCCAAAAACCAATCCGGCGATGGTAGGAACGGTCACTCCACCAATGGAAATAATTTCAGGTATACGAAGCCAACCTGCACCTAATGGAGAAAAAGGCAGGAACGTCATCACTACAACATATAACGTTGGCAGCCCAACAGCAGTGAAAAGAATCCAGTCAAAAGACAAAGACCTGCTGCTTTTCAATTGCAGGATAAATTTTGGTATGCGCATCAGCAGGCCGATAGCTACTGGAAATAGAGCGATATATGCTTGCAGCGGGAAAAGGTTGTATGTCATTTGTGAATTTGCAGCCAATTGCTCCTGTAGCCGCATTCCAAAATATACGATAACCCCAATCGCCAATGTCCAGATGAAATAATAGATAAACTTCTTCAGAATAGTCTCCTCCTCTGTTTGTCCTTATCGCTCGTACAATTGCCTTCACCATTTATTCATTCGGGGAGGCAATGAAAGACTCGGATTGGCCATCCCAATCGATGCTTATCTCTACTTCCTGATCTTCCCGGTAAATTTCAAGATTTTGAAGTTCTCCCATCTGAACAAGCTGTTCTCCATCAAGGTCATGTCCCGTTCCTGATGTTCCACCGGTAATTGCCTCGATTTCATAGTCAATCACTTTTGGAGCTTGGCCCTCTCCTAATTTAATTTACGATTTTTATTTTTCTTAAATGAATACCAAATGATTGCAATAACAACCACGATAAAAATAAATAACATTATATTGCCAGTTCCAATAGGGATATGAAACATCTGCCTTTCAATTTGTTCCTTCGTCCAGCCTGTCCCTTTGCACAATTTCATTCGTGTCTTCTTCATATCGATAAAAGTAAGCAATATTCGGTTCGTCTTTAAAATGAACAACTGCCTCGTATTTTCCTGTGTGTGAAACTTCCTCATTTTCATCTACTTCAAGAATCTCCACAATGTACAGTTCTTCTATATCCGTCTCTTCATAGCCTTCATTTTCCAGATAAGAAAGAGTATCATTCTCTATTTGGCTTTGCTCCTTAACCGAAGTGAAAAGCTGAAACGCAAGAATGAGCAATCCAACGATTAATATGCCGATCATCCATTTCTTTTTAGAAATAATATCCCTCCTAATTTTCCAAACAACGATAAAGCAATACGGCCACGTGAGTTACTGGTTAATTTGTGAATTCAGACCTTTCAAGGTCAACTATGTTAAGTTTTTAGTCCTGCTCAATATCTCTGAAACACCTATGGCTATGCTTGCATTCAGCATTCCAAATATAGAAAGCATCATAGTTATACCGTCATATTCGCCGATAAAGTTCATCACAAAAAACATGAAACTGAAGAAAAAAATTAGTATGCCAAAAACAAATAAAACTCTATCCATTGTCATCACCTCATACCGCGTAAAATTCTTACATACTGCCTATAAAAAATGAAAGCAACACAAACCCTGTCGTAAACATAGTTATAATAAAGATTAATATTCCGACCAGCTTGTTATTCCATAGCTCCATTACGCCCACAATTGCCCCCATTAAGCACACTCCTACCCAGGCAACTTCCCACAAGAGATCTCCTACTTCATGAGTAAATATGGTATAGAAACCAGACAAGAATAAAATCCAATTAAGAACCAAAAGTATAATAAATGCATAGGAAATTTTTAGCGGCTTTGCCTCCAATATAAAACCTCCTGGAAACTATTCTAGTTTCCCCATATTATACCTTAATCGACTAACTAATTGTAAAATTCTCTTTTCTTTTCGTTGGATCACTTCACTCATCCGACTTCTGATTCTTCCCCTTATTTCCTATAAATTTCACGTATAATGAAAAATGATTAGCGTTTGGGACCCTTCCTCCACTCCTTTGAATGGTTCTAATTGAAAGAATATACAAAGAGTAACCCATTCCAACTTCCAGAGGTGTATCAAATTGCAGCCAATCCAAATAAGTGAGATACCAACTGAAATAAAAGACTATGCCGGCACGATCAAATCCATTACGTTTCCGCGGCAAGGCTATACCTCGAACGTAGGAATAATCGAAAGTCAAAGCGGCTTTTATGCATTAAAAAGAACTCGGGGAAATTTAAATAATACTTCCCTGAACAGAGAAGTATCCGTATTGAATCATTTGGCCGCAACACAACTCTCTGTTCCAAAAGTTCATCTATTCGTTGAACAAGAAAACACTAACCAATCGTGGGTGTTATTTGAGGTGATGGAGGGACAGCCATTGAGAGCGGCTTTATTCAATGAAGAGATCGAAGAGAAAAGACGGGAAATGATCTTTAACTTCGGAAAATCCCTCGCTCAAATCCATTCAACTTCTTGTCCAACCGAAATAACTTACCAAAGACCCTGGCTTGATGAAATGCTGGATCAAGCAGAATTTAACCTGAAGACTTCCACTGTAGATGGCAATGCAGCATTGTTAAAACAGCTACAGAATAACAAACCCGCGGAATTCAACCAGACGCTCATCCACGGGGATTTTACGATCGACAATGTTTTGGTCCATCATGGCAAAGTTACTGGAATCATTGATTGGGGTGGTGGATCACTTGGAGACCCCCGGTGTGATGTGTCGATAGCTGTACGCCCTAAACCGAATGCATTTGAAAAGGAATCAGACAAACAAATATTCTTTGAAGGGTACAGCGAAAAAATCATCAATGACCAGGATTATGATTATTTTGTGAAAGGATTATATGAGTTCTTTTAATGTGCCGTGTATTCCTCGGAAATCAGCAATGCGATGTTAACGGAAACTTAAAGTTCCCTTCCAGCAATGGCTTTTTCATCAAGACGAATAGCGCATCTGCATCATTTGGTGTGACTGTTGCTTCCATCCCTTCGATTGCAAAGTCTGGTGTGAAATGGAAGACGGCTTTTTCCGTTGTCTCCTCCAAAATGGAGGCCAATAAACCTTCGATATCGGGTGCCTTTAACGAAATGATATCGTAAATATGCAAGGTTCCACTCTCTTCTGCCATCAGCACCACCGTTTCCAACTCTTCCAGATAGAAGATGCTGTTTGGGAACACCAATGTGAAATAAAACATCAACAAGCTTTCACTGTGTTTCACATCCAAAACCGTTGAGTTCACATACCGATCTTTTGCATACCTTTCAAGTAGGGCAAGGTCATTTTCAATGGTAAGCCGCTCCACTTCTGTCTCCTCATTCCTTTGAATCGAGCTTTTTTCCACTTCCAGAAAAAATTCACTTTCATTCAGACGGGTAAAACCAAAGCGCGGATAAAAATCCAATACCGTGTCATTTGCAAAAAGATACATAAAATCACAGGCGTTTTCGTGTTCCTTCATAATTTGTTCCATTAATTGCTTAGAGAGGCCTTGATTGCGATAAGCCACGTCGGTCATGACGGTGCCAATCTGAATTCCGTTGTATGCAATCCCCTGAATAATTACCGACATTTTAAAGACCGAAGCATTTGCGATAATCTTGCCTTCATCCACGAATGAATACGGTATATAGTTGTCATCCCAATACCCCCTGTTATACCAGCCACGAAAATCCAGGCCAAACGTTTTCATGGCCAAAGCATTAAAGCTGCCCTTCAAACTTTCATCATTGCGATAACCACTTACTAATTTATATTGTCCCACTCAAAACTCCTCCAATGTTGTTTCGATTACTTCGGATCATTGTCACCTTGAAAAAATAGAAAAAGACCTTATGAGAATTAACTCATAAAGTCTTTCTCCTGCACAAGTTCCTGATGGAAATGAGGATATGACATATGCCCAATTGACTTCCTTCTCATTCATCAGCTTCACCTGATTTTTTTGTCCATGTGACGTTGCTTACGGATTGGGGCGAAGTATCATCTCCTTTTTTCACGGCAGATATTGTCCCGTCGCCTTCCAGTATGAGTGCATCAATTTGATGGAAGGATACAAACCCTTGCTTCCTGACAGCCATTCTTAAATCGGCTGGCTGGAATCTCTGCTGCCTGATAACTTCCTCATTGAATTCGCCCTGATAATAAAGGTATACCGGGGTCTGAAAACAGAAAAAACCCCAAATGGATCACTTTTTAAAGTGTCTGCCATTTGGGATTCAGTTCAGAAAGCGCTTTCTCCTGCTTCTGTAACTTGTAACTTAAGAATTTCCACCATTACTGTTTTTTCCGCCTTTGCGGCCGGCTTCTTCCTTGCTCATCTTGCCATCTCCGGAATTGTTGCCGCCACTGTGGCTGTTTTCTCCGCCTTTTTCACCGATTTCTTCGTAAAATTCTTTGTCGTGATTTTTCGAAGTAGCTTCTCCGCCTTTGCGGCCGGCTTCTTCCCTGCTCATTTTGCCATTATTGTTTTGATTTGCCATGTTAAATTCCTCCTCAAATCATATTGGCTTACACTAAGTGTTTACCACGGTTCTTACACTTAAAACACTTTTCTCTCTTTTTATTAAAATTCCATGAAATTCCCACCTTCTATCAAGTGATTTTACTTGACGAACCGAAACAGCCTATTATGTTGATAGAAAAATTCTCCAAGGCCAAAGTAGGGCAGTGGCAGCACCTGAACATTTTATGGTCAGCCTGGGTGAAGCAGAAAATGGCATGGCTAACATATTAGAAACTACTGTCCTTGTTCCCCTCTGGTTACCGGTCGGGATTCCTTTGGGGTTAAGTAATGAATGTTCAATGTCAGCCGTCTTTCCTCTCTATTACTTTCTCCATTTGACCATACTCTTTTTCATTGCCTGTAATCTTTGCAAGCTGATAAATTTTTTCCAGTAATAAATTGCGGTCAATATCATATATAATGTCCTGTGACACATTGGTGATCGTGTTTTCTGCAAAACTCCAGATGTCTGGATGGCGTTTCGGATGTGACGATGTTGCAAGCATCCGTAAAGAAGAGATGATTTCTGTAATGATCGGCAGATCGTCTTTGGCGTAATGCCGTATCATTCCAAACCCCCGGTACAGGGAATCTGCAAAAAGTTGTGGCTGGGTAACTACTCGAACTTGCCCCTCAGGATCAGCAAGATACGGAGTGAATGTCATGTATTCATCAATGGTTTGCATTAAATTGGCCAATTGGTAAATGGCATTGATGGCAGAACGCGGATCCCCATCATTTATGGCTTTTATTGCCACTTCTGCAAGTTTGCTCATCGCCGAATCGTTGTCCTGTATTTCTAATTCTTTATTGCCAAATAAAAAAAGCTCCTTATATACCTCTTCGTCTACTTCTGCTGTTCCTTCTCCCCAATAGGAAAACAAAGGGTTATTGTTCAGCATAAAACTTCCAACTTTTTCGTGAAGCTCAATAATTACATTGTTTTTCTGTGCCTTGTTAACCAACTCTTGAAAATCAACGAGCTGAAGATAGCCGGCGGAAGGTACGTTCACTACTTTTGCAGTTTCCTGGAAAGTTTCTTTTAAATCACCTGATTGCCCTGTTTTTAAGTTTTCCATGTCGTTGTTCAATGTATTCCGAATAATTTCTTCAGACATCGTTTTCATATTAGAAGTTACGTTATGTGTTTGCATCCAATAAATTGCATGATTGATAAAGAAAAGGAAGATAATAGCATTTATGAAAGCCAACAGAACCGTTATAATGGGCACCAAGACAAAATCATTGTTTTGAAAATTGCTGATAAATAAAAACGTCAGCAAAACATAGATGAAGCTGCCATTGAACATGCCTACGTAATGCTGTGTCTGTCTGTCCGCAATAAAATTCTGCAGCATGCGAGGTGAAAACTGGCTGCTGAATGTTGTCAGCACTACCAGCAAAATATTAAGCGTAAAAGCGCTTAAGAGCAGGACACTGCTTATAAGGGTAGTGACTAAAGAGCGGGTTGCTTGATAATCAAAAATAAAAAAAGTGGTTTGGGATGGAAGGTCAAAATACATATCAAGCCATATTGTCACAGTCGCAACAATCATAGCTCCGATAATATAAAAAAACGGGACATGCCATAATGACATGCTTATTTCGTATTTCCGTTGTCTGGGAGACATTTGAACATACTTTCTGATTTCTCTCGGCAGAAACTTGAAGCGCATAAGCGAGATTCCCCCTTCTGATTTTGCGACAAATATATCTATGGTTCCTCTACGTCTTGATTGGTTAATCAAAAGGAGGGCTCTTTTATTGATGTAAATTGTCAACTCAAGTCGAACGTGGCAAGAAATTCATGAATACCTCAAATGGCGTATTGTAATTCAGTACTTTCCGGGGTACTTGATTGAATACCAAGAGAAAGTCCAGGATCTCTTTCTGGGTCACCCGGCTGAAATCGGTTCCTTTTGGATAGGCGCACCGGACACTTCTTCTTGAGGCGTTGAATCAGTGGCAGCGCCGCCGAATATCCCTTGTCCAAACTGGATCTCAATGGCACCGACCTGATCCAGCGAGTGCTCATGCTTATAGGAATCTGATCAATCCTTTACTGGCGATTGACTGCTGAAATCAGCTGGTTTACTGCGGCATCAGCTTCAGGGATTAGTGGATAAAGCATGAATCCATGGGTCATCTTTGGATACTCATAGTATTGGATATCTACTCCTGCTCTTGCCATCCGATCTTTCAGGTTCCTCGCATCTGTCAGCAGCAGTGTATGGGTACCGGTCAATACCGTAATCTGTGCCAGTCCACGGAGGTCCCCGTTGATCGGACTGACAAACGGATTTCCTGAATCTCCCCGCGGACCCGCCCACAAATCCCCGAGCTTCTTCAGTCCATATCTGGAAAGATAAGGGTCTATTTTTTCCAGCTCAATTTGTCTTGGATCACTCATGCTTGCATCGAGCCAAGGGGACAAGAGCACCAAATCGCCCGGCTGCGGCAGTCCTTCTTTTTTTAGTTGTTGTGCAATGGCAAGTGCAAACCCGCCACCCGCTGAATCACCCATCAGCACGATTTTTTCCGCAGGCACTTCCAGCAGCAGCTTCTTATACTGTGCAAGGACTTTCCGGAAGCTTTCTTCATAGGTATGGTTCGGCACTGTCGGATAAATGGGGACTGTGCTGTCCCATCCAGCCTCCTTAGCCAGTTTTCGGAGGAAGCGCCAGTGTCTTTTATGCGGCTGCATTACATACCCGCCGCCAGGTATGTAGAACACATGGCGTTTATGGCTATTGACCGTTGCCGGCCGGGTATGTGAACGTACTGAATAAACCGGCATCCCGTCGGTTTTCGTTTTGCGGACGTCCGCCTTCATTTTCATGGATATCGGAATGGAATAGGATGTGTAGCTTTTTTCCCGTTTCTCCTGGATAAACCAATTGAATTTATCCGGATCGCTCATCACGTTCTTGGCAGGAGACTTTCCAATCGTAATTTCAGCCATTTTACTTCTGACGCTGCGCTTTTCAACTTTTTGTATGTAAGCACAATATCCTCCAATAGCCGCCAGAGAGCCGACCAGCAAAGCTGATCGGCCATTCATTAACTTTGCAGTCATCCTGATCTCTCCTTATCTCTGAATTGGCGAACACCTGATTACTGAACGTTGAATTATACAATGTCCTTTCCAATGAATACAATATCTTCCCTCTCTCTGTCCCCTACCAAGTGAGAGGCCAAGGATAGCTGAAACATCGAAATGACAAGCGGCTTATAATTTTTTAGCCGTCTTGCTTCGTCCAATTGCGGGAGGGATTCCTGCTTTCCTGTATTAAGCTATTTATAGCAGAACCTCTACTGTTCTTTCCATTGCTTTCAGTCCGGTCATTACAATTGATTTCTGACCCAAAAGCCGTGTCTGAAAAATATCAGTCCCTAACTTCTTCATGTGATTCGGGATATAGCGGTAGCCTTCCTTTAGAACTTCGGTAGTGCTGCCTCTCATTTTATACTTCGGAATTATATGCTTCATCCGGTTCAGCTCACAGGATTAATTATATTTTTCAAGTTTTACCCTAATAATTCCGCAGGTAAACGCGAAAGGGAGTTTACTTTTCTTCTATAAAAAACCGGCCTAGCCCCTACAAAATAGGGAAGATGGAATTATAGGGACACCATTCTAATGAGAGCTTGTTTTATAAATCGTTCACAAAAGTACACTTAAACGAACAAAAGGAAGGAAAGAAGTCAAATCCATCACTTCTGTTCCTTGCTATAAGCCGTCATGTGTTAACTCAGTTAGTATTAAGCGAAAAATTATCTGCTAAGGAATAACTGTAGAAGATATTTTTAAGAAAGGTAATATCTGACTGCTGGATTTTGAGCAGCAGATTTTACTTTTTTATAGTTAAAGACAATATTCTACGCTCGCGGATCATTAGAAGACCTGCATAGAAATTCGTTTGCGCTCGCTAACTAAAGGGAATTACAAGAGAAGAAGATGAGAAGAATCTGGTGATGGAGATGAGGATTCTGATCATGAACCTATGAAAAAATCACCATGGACTTGTTATCATTCATGCCTGGAGAGCATCAATTAAAACAATTGCAGAAAACCTTGCGGTCGTATGAAGAAAACAAAAACTGGCAGCTGTAGTTTTGGAAAAAAGGAGAAGGCTTTGTCGGTCTGATTGAAATTGAAGTGGACGAACAATCTTTTATCGTCCGTTATGCTTCGGTTAATCCATCTTTTCGAGGGGAAGGAGTTGGCCGTGTCATGGTTGAAAAAGTTCAGCAACTGATGGAAACGCGTGTGATGCAGGCAGCACCGGAAACGGAAGCGTTCCTTGCGAAATGCCAGGAGTAAGAAGACCAATTCTAATGTTCATATAGGCCACTCAGAGGTAATGTTCAAAGCTTGTTCCAGGAAAGTGCATCGTGTGAGCCCAGTTAAGAATGAAGTACGAAAGGAATGACACAAATGGAAGACATGGAGACTGCGGCTGAAAAAGCAGGAATGCTTCTAAATGCAGAGAGCGAAATGGAACCAGAGAGATGCATCGTCAAAAAGAAAAGAGCCATTGATATTCATGCTGATACGGAAAGTTAAAAAGCAAAGGAGATAGATTATGACAAAGATTATTTTTTCAACCGAAAGCGGAGCAGATATACCGACCGATTTAGCTCAAGTCTACAATTTCCAAATCATCCCGATGCACGTCATCATGGAAGGGACCGATTATTTGGATGGATTCCTCCCTGTCGAAAAAATCTATGACTACTACAGACGGACGAAAAAGATCCCATCGACCACTTCCACGAATACCAATGAGTACACGGATTTTTTCGCTGGAATCAAAAGGGATATTCCCGATTGCGTCATTATTCATATCGGCTACACATCAAGGGCTTCATCGTCTTTCCAGAATGCGGTATTGGCTGTTGAAGATTTTGATGATATTTTCTTGATTGACGCCCTGAATGTATCGGGCGGGCTCGCGGCTGTCGTGCTGCATGCCGGGCGCCTGCTAAAAGATAAACCGGATATCGAACCTGCAGAACTGATTGCGGAGATTGAAGTAGCGGTGCCAAAATCGCGCCTGTCGTTCATTCCGGGCAGCCTGGACTTTCTGCGCGCTGGCGGCCGGGTTTCGAATGCCGCCTATATCAGCGGATCACTGCTGAAAATCAAACCGCTGATTGAACTGATTGACGGGAAACTGGTATCCACCAAAAAGTACCGGGGACACATGAACAGGGTAGCTGTAAAGTTGTTCCAAGACTATTTAAAACAGTATGATATTGAACGGGACTATCTCTATTTTCTTTATACGCTTGGACTTGATGAAAACATTCAACAACGAATCAGTGAAATGGCCGAAGAAAACGGATTCCGGAATATTAGGTGGATTGAGGCTGGAGCCGTCATTTCTACACACGCGGGACCAGGCGCTTTCGGAATTGCCGGTTTAGAGAAGTGATTTCCTGAAATAGAAAGGGTTGCAGCTACTTAGCTGCAACCCTTTCCTTAGTATTATTGCAACCACTAGATTCTCACTGCGGCTCACGTTATTTTCCCACTATCATTTCCACAAAGTTTGAGTTTGCGGACACTCATAATTATTAATTACCTCAATATGTATTTCTCTTTTAAATATAAGCCAGGTAATCTGTTTTAAGGATCTATCTATTCACACATAATTCTTGACGATCTCATTCCCTTACCAATTAAGAATAATAGAATGAACAAGTCTTCAAACCGTTCGTAAAAGTACACTTAAACGAACAAAAGAAGGGAAGAAGTAATATAGCTCACTCCCTCCCTTCCTATAACCCCTCATATGTTACATTAGAACTCTTGAAATGCCTCTTCTCTCTTTATGTTCATGGAGCTTCAGTATTGTAATCTCTTAATTTTTCGCAGCTTTTTATTTTATGATTCTTCTTCAAGTAAATTTTCAAATATCAAATCTAAATCTGGTAACTCTTCTATTAGCTCCCTTTCCAACATCCAATCTGCAACGTTCTTCCAGTCTTCCTTACTTTGGCTGCCAAACCCTTCATCCGCTTTCATTCTTGGTAGCAAGATCGCCATACTTTCGTCTTCAACCTCTTTTGCTAAAGGGAAGTTAGCCTCATCTTGATTCTTCAGCAATAATTCCACTGCTTCCGTCGGATGTTCAGCCATCCATTCATACCCTTTCGATGCCGCTTTCCAAAAAGCGCGGATCTCTTCTTCTTTCCCTTCCCAGTTTTCATCGTTCGTCACGAGCACTAACTCATAATAAGGAGGAACACCATACTTCTCTGGATTCAATGTTTTTGTTTCAACTCCTTTACTGGCAAGTAAAGGTACCTCATGGTTTATATATGCACCTACAACTGCATCCACTTTTTTGCTCACCAAGGAAGATCCAAGCTCGAAACCAACATCAATCATTTCCACTTCTTCCGGATTCCCTCCAGCCTCGCTTACCATTGTTTTAATCAACGCTTCATTAAGAGGGATTCCAGGGTAGCCTACCTTCATCCCTTCTAAATCTGCAGGGCTCTCCATTTCACTATTCTCCAACATCACCACGTGATTTAAAGGCGATCGAACGATGGCTGCTACTGATTTAATGTTTATGCCTTGATTTGCTCTCGCTGTGATTACGTCCGGCTGATAGGTGATTCCCAATGTCATCTGCCCAGATGCCACCATGTTAATCGGATCTGTTGGATTAGTTGGGAAATGAAGATTTACATCCAATCCCTGCTCTTCAAAGAAGCCTTTTTCCTCGGCTACATATAGGTAACTATGGACTGCGTTTGGATACCAGTCGAGCATCAGATCTATTTGTGCATTTTCTTCCTTTGCTTCCCCGCTTTCACTCCCGCATCCGCTCAGAATTATGCTAATTCCGAAAAGCGCACCTATAAATATACTGTTCAATCGTTTGTTCCTGTATATCATGTTTCATTCCCCCATTTTAATAGCCATTTTTCTAATACAACAACTAATACAAATAACAATATCCCTGTTAACGAGAGCAATACAATCGGGGCGAATACACCTGCGCCGTCAAATTGCGTCATCATTCTTCGACTGAAATAACCGAGCCCTTGCTGGGCGCCAAGCCACTCTCCTATTGCGGCTCCAATGACGCTAAGGGTTACTGCCACTCTTAACCCCGAAAAAAAAGAAGGCAGCGCAGATGGTATCGACAGCTTTAGAAAAATCTCTTTTTTCGTTGCGCCCATAGTCAACATTAATTCCCGAAGTTCTTTGCTTGCAGAGTTTAAACCATCAAATGTATTGACGGTGATGGGGAAAAAAGTTATTAATACCGTAACTGCCACTTTACTCCACATCGTATAGCCAAACCATAAAACAAAAATAGGGGCTAGAGCGATGATTGGAATTGTCTGAGATGCGATTAGCAAGGGATAAAAAGCGCGTTCAGCCGTTTTATTCCAAAACATCCAAGAAGCCAGTCCTACACCGAGCAATACTGAAAGAATAAGCCCCACTACAATAATTGAAACTGTCGCCGGCATATGCACGAGAAGCAGTGTTTCCCTTAGCTCCCAAAGCCGCACGCCCACTTGTATAGGCGAAGGAAGAACAAAGGCGCGGTCTATGGTTTTTGCAATAAATTCCCAAGTCAATAGAAATAATAGAAAGACGCCCATAGACAGTAAGTAATATTGTTCAATGAACCGTTTCATAACATTTTAGCCCGCTCACTTGATTCTTTTATCAAAAATTTCACCTTCCTTGCGAAATTGCTGAATCAACTCCCTTTTGGCTGAAAGAAGAGATGAATCGTTCATGACATCCTCCATCGTTCTAGGTCTGCTAAGGGAGATCTGCACTTCTTTCAATTTTGTCATCGGCGGAAGGGTAGTAACAAAAATACGGTCTGACATAAGCAATGCTTCATCCAGATCGTGCGTAATCAAAATGATAGTCTTCTTCAATAATTTCCATTGTTCCAATAACCATTCTTGCATGGCTAATCTGGAAATCGCATCAAGTGCACTGAAGGGTTCATCAAGCAGCAAAATATCTGCTCCAGTTAAGTAGGCCCGCATAAAGGAGACCCTTTGCTTCATTCCGCCCGAAAGCATACTCGGAAATAACGTTTCTGTTCCGTCTAATCCAAATGAAACAAAAAGAGGTGCAGCTTTTTCATAAGCCTCTTTCTTATGAATCCCCTTTAGTTCTAGCGGCAGAATGACATTATCAATAATGGTGCGCCAAGGTATTAGAAGGTCTTTTTGCGGCACATAACCTATGTTTCCATCGCGTAATTTAATGACCTGACCCCTGAGGAGCAAATCCCCCTTAGTTGGTTCTTCCAACCCCAACAGCAATCTGAATAATGTCGTTTTCCCTGACCCACTTGGACCGACCACACTTATAAACTCTTGGTTTTGAATCGAAAAAGACAAATCTTTAAAAATTTCTTCTTTCCCATAATGAAAATTTAAGTTATTGACTTCCAACAACGCCTTACTCACTTACAGGCCACATCGTTTTGTGATAAGCCATATCCCAAAATAAATATTCAAACCTCGTAGTAGTCAAAAAGATTTCTTCAAGCTTTGCTAGTTCATTTTCTGGTTTTCCGGCCGTCAATTCGTCCAGCAAATCGATGCACCACTGCGCTGTTTGGCCAAATTCATCCGAACTATACATTCGGATCCACTCACCATATAGTGGGTGATCGGCTGCACCTGGAATGGCCGCAAGCTCTCTGCCGATTTCACGGTAACTCCATGCACATGGAAGCAATGCTGCTACCAATTCACTTACACTGCCGCTCTGTCCCACGTGAAGCATATAATGGGTATAAGCAAGTGTCACAGGGGAGGGGGAAGCTTCCTCCAGTTCCTTTTCGCTAACCCCAAAACGTTCCGCATACTGGCGGTGCAATGCCATCTCTTCGTTCATAGTGGCATCCAGTAACTTGGCAAATTGTCCCATTGTTTTAACATCCTGTGACTTGGTTGCACCAATCGCAAACAACTTTGCATACTCTATCAAGTAAAGATAATCTTGAACCATGAAGAACCGAAACTTTTCTTTATCAAGAGACCCCTTCCCCATTTCGACTACAAAAGGGTGATTGTGGTTGTTTCTCCAAATGGGTTGAAGGGTTGTATGTAATTTTCCGCTAAATTTCACGTTGATCTCTCCTCACTCTGCCTGCTTTTTCGTATGGCACCAAGTAAAAATAAAATGCGCCATAACTTTAGAGAAATTCACCAACTCTTGTATCTCAATGGACTCGTTAATGCTATGGGCTTCTATCAACTGCCCCGGTCCATACAAGACTGTCGGGATGCCTGCTTCTGCAAGCCACCCGCCATCGGTAACAGTCGTGGACACACCGATTACAGCCTTTTCTGAAAATAAATGTTGGTGTGAAGCTGCTAAAGTCTTTACGCCTATATGTTCCGGATTCACTTCAAAAGCTGGAAAGACCTCGCCTCTATCTTCTATCATGGAATGCCCACCCCATATAAAAGTTGGTGGATGTTCTTTTAGCCAAGAATCCGCTTTTGCAGCATTTAAAAGATGTTCTTCAATTTCTTTGCTTACAGTTTCATAGGACTCATTCGGATAAAAATGTACGGTGATCCAGAGCCGGCACTCGTCCGCGATAAAAGCGGCATGCCTTCCTCCTTCAATCACAGCCGGATTAATCGTATTTGTTCCTGGAGGATAACCCGGATAGCTTTTTGAAACCGCCCAATGACGCTCTAACTTCTGCAGACTTTCAATGATAATCATCATTTTTTCAATAGCGCTTGCTCCTTGCGAAAGACCGCCACCTGCGTGAATCATCTGCCTGCGCATGGCATCATGATAAACTTTCGGATCTTTAATGACCACCCAACCGGTGATCACCCCGCCCTGCCCTTGGATCTGCAGATCACTTGTATCAACTACAACCGCAAAATCCGCCTGGTAGCCCCTTTCGCAACACTGTAGGGTGCCAGCTTCACCAACCTCTTCTCCTATAACTGATTGAAAAATAAGGTCGCCCGGCAATTCGATGCCTTGTTCATGAAAAAGTTTAAGGACAAATAACGCAGCAGCCATTCCTCCCTTCATATCGGCAACACCTCGGCCTATAATTCGATCGTTTACAACTTCCGCCGTGAAGGGATCCGTTTTCCATACTTCTTCCGGCCTCACTTCGGCCACATCAATATGTCCATTGATGATCAAGCTTTGAAAAGACTTTCTTTCAGTCCCTTTTTTCACACCAACGATGTTTGGATCTCCCGGATACACATCCCATCGATCTGTTGCAAATGCTTGGCTTACTAAATACTGTTCAATCCACCCTTGTGCTTCAGCTGTGTTGCGAGCAGGCGGTGCCGGAGTTTGAAAAGAGATAAGTTGTTTAGTAAGATCAATCAATTCATCTTTTTTTAACTCGATTTCTTTGATTACTTGAAGCAACTGATTGTTTTGCAAGAAGTTTAATTCTCCTTTCGATATGATTTCCTCCACAAAAAAACACTTCTTCCCCATAGGAAAGAAGTGTAAATGACTATAAAAGGTTAAGCCTCATGTGGAGACAAAATTCTTCTGCCATCTCTTCCCTCCGCTAGTATTAACTAGATCAGGTGAATAAGGGTCAAGACGAATGTCTTTCTCAGCTTTAAACAGCTCCCCTAGAGCAATTGTGCAATGAAGTTTTATTGTTACTTTAGTTCTATCATAAGGATTAAATAATTACAACCGGTCACTTCACTCTACTGTCATTATTTATATGAGACAAGAAACTGTAACAATAAATCGAACCGAATCTGCTGCGCTTTCATTTTATAAAAGCTATCACTTTAAACTCGATGTATTGTAGTTTGTTTTTTCTTTTGCACATTTTGTATTTTATAATTGACTTATATACACAAAAGCACTTTCTAATTTAAAGTTCCATTTCGAACTTTCATTATTATTTCTCCTTAAATATATTGGCTGAAAGTGAAGATTGCTGACTAATTTTAAAAATAAAGGCGCTCGTAAAAGGAGATGGAAGCGTTTGAGCTTCGGTACCCCTCAAAAAGAGTAGCATCTGCTACTCTTTCTTTGTTGTATTCAACTACTTTGGAACGGATCAATTACAAATTTGATCTGTCGCAGCTGTACAGCCGACACTGCCTATCAAAGCACAGACAGCCGCTAAGCCTAAACCGCCAATCCCTGTAGTGATTCCCAGAGCACCCGCTGCAGCATAACACAACACGCCTCCACCGGTACCGCACAGCGCCCCAACTGCATATTCACAAAAAGAAGCATAAGCTCCAAATTCGTCTGCGTTCTTTCCGGCCTGCTGAATCTAATGTTCTGCAGAAGCGACAAAATCATCGTGGCTAAGCATCAAACCCTTTTCGTAAAAAATCGTCCCTGCTGTATCGACGGTAATGTCGGAAATTTCGGTTTGATTCCCGTCCAAGTTTTAGAAGGCATTGATGCGTATTTTTCCTTGGTCTATATTTTCTGCATAGACCGCTTGATCCGTCAGTACATCCCCATTTTTTACATCATATGTGAATTGAACGTATGCGAGGTTATCACTTGTTTTCGCAAGTCCTCCAAACACGAATTCAATATATGCAATATAGCCTTTGGAACCATCTACTGTGTTGATAATTATGTCACCTTTTGAAATTGAGTTAATTTTGGTGTTCTCTTTGTATGCCTGATACTCTTCTGTATTTTTTAACGCATTTCTGATTTGATTAAACTCATTTTGCTCGACATCGATGTTCCTTTTTCAAACATTGAAGTTCCAGCATTGACAGCACCTACGGAACTAAATGCAGAAGAGACAACGAGAATAGCTGCTATTGCTAGCATCAGAACTTTTTCAAAAGGTTTGATTGACATAATGAATATTCCTCCTAGTTTTTTCTTTTTTTTGAAATGAGCATGAAAGAAACAACCAAGGCATAAATAAACAGAAACAGTACAACCCCTAATTCAATCCCTGAATCAAACATTGTCCTCCCTCCTTTTTCTTCCGTCATTCCTTTAATTTCCAATTAGTGATTATATAAACAATTAAAATCAATAAATACCCAAATTTAATATATAATTTACATAAAATTTACTTTTTCATTATTACTTCAATTTCTTAAGTTTGAGCTCTAGTTCTTTTAAAGTATTCATCTCTTTATAAAAAGAACCTGTCTAAATAGATTATTAATATCCTGGCTTCAAAAAGTTAGAGTAGTTCAGTCCAATCAGACGAAAACATTTTTAAAAAAACATTAGCTTAAATATCGGTGATATAAACTTTTAGCTTTGTCGATGCTCTTTGTGCCGTGGATTAAAACACGGCCGTCATTAAAAACAACTAGACGACAGTCGCTCGTTGTAAAAGAGAGCAAATAGGGATTACGAAAGACTTCCCTTCCAAGCTTCGATAAAACTGTGCTCAGCTTTCCTAAATCTCTATCCACTGGATGAGGAGGCCGGATTTGAACGGTGTCTCTTCCGCATAAAACAGCAGTTTTTAACTGGGACGAGTAAGAAAGATAAGGGTATGTCCGATTTTTTCCACAAGAAGGACAATCCTTGTCCCATAACTTCCCCACATCAATAGATGAATAATGGTTTTTCCAGAGGTCGAATGAGACAAGCTTTTTCCTTAACTGAGTTGAATCTTCCACTAAAATTTTCAGTGCCTCTGCTATCTGGATTGAAAGAACCATTTGAACAGCGGGACTGATGATGCCAACAGTATCACAGGTCAATCCTTCCATAGGCACAGCCTCAAGCAGACAATTTAAACAGGGTGTGCTATCTGGAACAATTGTATAAGAGAGTCCATAACTGCCTACACAGGCACTATAAATCCAAGGAATTCGTTCTTTTTGAGAAATGTCATTTATGATCATTCTGATATCGAAATTATCACTTGCATCTAAAATCAAATCGATTCCATTTACCAGCGTTGTCATTTCTTTCACTGAAACATCCATGGTATGACTAATAATCTCTACATCAGAATTGACCAGCATTAAACGGCTCTTAGCTGCCACCGCTTTTGGAATTCGTTGTTCTGCATCCTTTTCCGTATATAGCTGTTGTCGCTGAAGATTGCTCCATTCCACATAATCCCGGTCAACGATGGTGAGTTTTCCTATCCCTGCTCTAACCAGCATTTCTGCACTGCCGGCACCTAATGCTCCTGCACCGACAATTAAAACATGCTTCTTCTTTAATTTCTTTTGTCCCGCTATCCCAATCGGTTCAAAAAGTTCCTGTCGTGAGTATCTTTCGTTCACTTGTGGCTCATCTCTTCCACCGGACTACTCGGCGTAGCATATCGCCTTATCGGTATACGTCCAGCCTCATACCCGAGTCTTCCTGCTTGGATTGAAAGCTTCATTGCAAGAGCCATTTTTATGGGATCTTTCGCCCCGGATACTGCCGTGTTCAATAAGACTCCTGCTGCCCCCAATTCCATTGCAATGGCCGCATCAGAAGGTGTTCCAATCCCTGCATCGACAATGACAGGAACAGTTGTCTGTTCAATAATATATGATAAGTTTAAACGGTTGATAATTCCCTGACCCGAGCCAATGGGAGAGGCGCCAGGCATAATAGCATGACAACCTAATTCTTCAAGCCGTCTTGCGAGCAACACATCATCCGATGTATACGGTAAAACGGTAAATCCTTCTTTTAGCAGTTCTTCAGATGCTTTCAGTGTTTCAATAGGATCGGGCAGCAAAGTTTTTTCACAGCCGATAACTTCCACTTTTATCATGTCACAAAGACCCGATGCTCGAGCTAATTTCGCAATTCGGACTGCTTCCTCAGCACTCTTTGCTCCCGCTGTGTTGGGCAGTAACGAGTATTTTGCCAAATCCAACTTTTCAAGGAGGTTGGGTTGGCTGGCTTCAAAAATATTCATTCTCCGAACGGAAAAAGTTAAAATCTCAGTACCCGAAACATCAATCGCTGCTTTTTGGGTATCAAAGTCAGGATACTTTCCCGTTCCCAGCAATACTCGGGAAGAATACTCAAAATTATTTATTCTCAACATGTTATCCGCCTCCTACAAAATGAACTAATTCGATTTTATCTCCTTGAGAAAGAAGAGTTTCATTATGTTTTGCTTTCTCCAGTATTTCATTGTTTCTTTCAACAATTATAACTTTCTGATTCAATTCAAAATACTGCAACAGGTCCACTATAGTTGTTGTTCCATTTGGTACGTCCACTTGGGTTCCATTTACTGTTAACTTCATTTACTCCACCTCTTGACGTTTCTGTTTAAGATTTTTCGATTTACATGAAATGGGTTTATATCAATGGAAGGGCGGGTTCCCACAATTAGCTCGGCCATCACTTTTCCAGTAATTGGAGATAGTAAAATCCCATTCCTGAAATGCCCAGTCGCGATGTACAGTCCTTGATAAGCCGGGTGTTCACCTAAATAAGGCAGCCCATCAGCAGTCTGTGGCCGAATCCCAGCCCACGCCCTTTCCCATTCGGCTGTAACTATAGAAGGGACGAGACTTTCAGCCTTCTTAACCAATGAGGAAAGCCCTTCTAAAGTGACTTGTTGGTTAAAGGTATAAGGTATGACTGTTGCTCCTACGACAATTCGTCCACCTTCTTTCGGGACAAGATAACAGCCTTCTGAAAAAACAGGTCCGGCCAATAGGGGTGTTTCCGACTTTACAGAAAAGCATTCTCCCTTTACCGGATAAGCTTCCAGGGACAATCCTGTAGCCTTCAATAATTTTTCGCTCCAAGCTCCTCCAGTCACCACCACTTTGTTGCTGAAAAAATCCCCCTCACTAGTGGCTACACCTGTCACTTTTCCTTCAGAGAAATAAAAAGAAGAAACTTCTACATGTTCTTTCAATACCGAGCCGAGTTCAGATGCAGATTTGATAAATCCCCATGTTAATCGAGATGCTGCTACTTGCCCGTCTCGTTCAAGATACATACCTCCCATGATTTCCTTTGTTAATGAAGGCTCTCTATTCCTTGTTTCCTCGACTGTGAGCAGTTGCGCGCCCTCCCCGTTCTTCTCATAGATTCGGGCATCCCTTACTTGGTTGGTTTGTTGCGTTTCAGTTAAAGCAACTTTTAAAATGCCCTGATTTTTTAATTCAATATCGATTCCACTGAGCATCTTCAATTCTTCAGCAATTCCACTAAACATCGCCCTGCTCTTCTTTGCCAACTGAAAAAGCGGACCTACACCGTCAAATTCCACTTGTGCACCCAACATCCCAGCCGCAGCTCCAGACGCTTTACTCGCAAAACGATCTTTTTCCAAAAGCAAAACCTTTAATCCTTCTTTTGCCAAGTTATATGCGATGGCGCCACCATTCACTCCGCCACCCACTAGAATGGCATCATATGTTTTGTTCACTAACCTTCCTCCAAACTGTTACGAATATCCTCATTCCTTTGTCAAAGACGTCCGATACGACTGTACGGTCTTTAAAGGATCTGCGTCTTCCAACACCCCCGACATCACAGCAATCCCCTTCGCTCCAGCTTTAACTACTTCGGGCGTAAGGTTCGGAGTAATTCCACCAATGGCAATCACTGGTATATCGACTGACTCAACTATGATTCTCAGGTGTTCAATTCCTCTAGGGGATAGACCTAGCTTCGATTGTGTCGGATAGATATGGCCAAAAAATAAAAAATCAGCTCCATTTTTTTCTGCTAATCGTGCTTCCTCAGCGGAGTGGATAGAACACCCCGCTTTTACATGCGGAAACGTTTTTTTTACAAGTTCGACTGGCAATGAGTTTGAAGCCAGTTGAATGGAATTGATATTTGCAGCCATTGCCACATCGATACGGTCATTCATAACTATTTTTGAACGTGGAACTTTTTTATCGATCAATAGTTGGATCAATTGGTATATATCTTTAGCACTTCTCGCTTTTTCCCGCAGATGGATAAAATCTATATAAGGATGAATTTGACTAAGAATGTCTGCTAGTTCCTCGGTCCTTTGATTGCCCGTAGAGATTAGATGCAGTTCCCCTGTTTTCATTTTTGCCTCCTTTATAGGTGCCTTGAAATTCAACGCCTGATAACAACGCTACTAAATAAAAAGAACCACCCCGACGTCGGAGTGGTTTTATAGTATCCCTAATAGAAACAGCATACAGTAACCACTTCCCTACGCTAGTCTCAACTAGATCAGGTTCAAAGGGTCCGGATTATATCCGTCTCAGTCTAATGGACTCCCCTAGTGCTTTAATTATTCAGTTTTTTAGTATATCTACAAACAGCCTAACACCTCTAGAAATATTTATCTAGTCATTATAAGAACTATGATACCATATAAGTTAACCTTTATTTAAATAAGGTTAACACAATTGAGGGAGGATAAAATGACAGAATCTAATTTCAAATTGAGAATGATGATTATTACAGCTTTATTTGCAGCAATCATCGGAATACTGGCACAGGTGACAATCCCACTGCCTTTAGTCCCGATCACAGGACAAACACTTGCAATCGGTTTGGCCGCAACAATTTTAGGGGCCAAATACGGAACTTTATCTGTTGTAGTTTATTTGGGGTTGGGTGCAGTTGGCATCCCTGTTTTTGCTCAAATGTCAGGTGGACTCGGTAGCTTATTCGGACCGACCGGCGGATATCTAGTCGGTTTTATTCCGACCGCTTTCAGTATTGGTTATTATCTCGAAAAAACGAGTTTTACGTTTATCAATGCCATAATTGCCAATGTCATCGGTATGTTTATGGTATTGACTGTGGGAACTGCCTGGTTGAAGATTTTCGCCAATCTTTCGTGGACCGGAGCATTAATGGGTGGATTTGTCCCATTCATTTTAGTCGGCCTTATTAAAGCTGTGCTTGCCGCTTGGATTGGAATCTCAGTAAGACATCGTTTGAAATCCGCTGGTCTTTTATATTTAGAAGACAAAAAAGCACTTTAGGTTAGCTATTGTAATCCTTAATAAGAATACAACATACATAAAAAGAGAAAGAAGAAGGGTTTTGTTCCGACTCTTCTTTCCCTCTTTCTGAGAGCGTAAAATATCTTGTGTAAATGAATAAATAGAAAAAGGAAGAGACGGAAAATAATTATGTGTAAATTAATCAATGAATAGTTAACGTAACGCATAGTTTGTTCACTTAAGTATATTTTACGAAAGTTTTTATTTATAAAACCCTATTTATTCCAGCATGATATATTGTGAATTTTTGATGCAATTAAATAGTACTGCATTATCTGAATAAATTTTTGAAGGCAAGAAAAAAAGGGGGCAATTGCTTTAAATCAAAAACCAGAATGATCTAACAAGCGCTAGAAAAATATTCAAGCATCATTCTGGCTGAATTTTTATGATTGGGAACTTGCAACTTCGACTTGACATCAATTTCTGCAAACTATACATTGAGGTTAACTTAAATATAATCACTAGGGGTGTTATTTAACTGAGATGAGTATTTACTCAAACCCTTTGAACCTGATCTGGACCATGCCAGCGTAGGGAAGTGGCGCGTATGCTAATAGAAAATCCGCATACACTGCTTCCTTTCATGGAGAGCGGTGTTTTTTTGTGCAAAAACCGAGGAAAAACAATCGGCATTAGCCTAGCAGAGAGGAGAAGAACATGAACGAAACATGGCTATACATCGATTCAGGTTCTGGTACGCCGGCCTTTAATATGGCCATGGATGAAGCTTTGCTGAACTGGCATAGTAGAGGAGACATCCCGCCCGTGTTGCGATTTTATAGCTGGTCGCCAGCTGGTATCTCAGTGGGTTTCTTTCAAAAAGTGAAAGACAATATCGATATCGAAAATGCTGAAAAGTATGGAATCCCGCTTGTCCGCAGACAAACAGGTGGAAAGGCAGTCTTTCATGATCAAGAACTTACTTACAGTATCCTGATATCAGAAGCTCATCCAGTTATGCCAAAGACAGTAAAAGAAGCTTATCTTATCCTATCCAAAGGATTAATAGAAGGGTACCGATTTTTGGGGGTTGAAGCGGAACTTGCACATCCTGTGAGAAAAAGGTTATCTAGATCGGCTGTATGCTTTGAGGAACCGTCCTGGTATGAATTGACCGTAAAAGGGAAAAAAGCAGCCGGCAGCGCTCAAACTCGCAAAAAAGGAGTCATCCTTCAACATGGTTCTATTCCTTTAAATATGGACGAACGAAAGCTATTTGAACTGTTTGTTTATCCGGATGAATGTATGAAAGAAAAAGCTCGTACTGCCTTCCGCACCAAGGCTGTTGCTATCAATGATTTACTGCCAAAGCCTGCGAACTTAGAAGAAGTAAAAACTGCTTTTCGAGCTGGGTTCGAAAAAGGACTTGGTATTCGATTAAAAGCATTTGAACCGCCGAACGAGTTGTTGAGCGAAGTATACGAACTTGAGAAGAAGTACGCAAGTGAGGAATGGAATTACATACGAGAAGGAAAAGGGGAGTAAACACCATGACCCAAAAAAACGATTACGTCCGTAAGCCTGAATGGCTGAAAGTTAAATTAAATACGAATAAAACCTATACCGACTTGAAAAGTCTGATGCGCGAGAAGAAATTGAATACAGTATGCGAAGAGGCAAAGTGTCCGAATATTCACGAGTGCTGGAGTGAGCGGCGGACTGCAACATTTATGATTTTGGGCGATACATGCACACGAGCTTGTCGATTTTGTGCAGTAAAAACAGGGATTCCAAATGAACTTGACTGGGGAGAGCCGGAACGGGTCGCGGAATCGACGGAAATCATGGAGCTCAAGCACGTGGTGGTAACAGCAGTTGCACGGGACGATTTAAATGATGGCGGTGCAGCAGTATTTGCAGAAACAGTGCGTGCAATCCGCAGAAGAATGCCTGGTACCACGATAGAAATACTGCCCTCGGATATGAAAGGCGACTATGAAAGCCTGCATACATTAATGGATAGCCAACCGGATATTTTCAATCACAATATCGAAACAGTCCGACGCCTCACGAAGAGGGTAAGGGCAAAAGCGACATATGATCGTTCGCTAAAATTATTGGCACGTGTGAAAGAAATTGCTCCACATGTCCCTACAAAATCGAGCTTGATGGTCGGGCTTGGTGAAACGAAGGAAGAGATCCTGCAGGCAATGGATGACCTTCTTGAGCATAATGTGAATATATTAACGCTTGGCCAATATCTTCAGCCAACCCGTAAACATTTAAATGTGGAGCGATATTACCATCCGGATGAATTTGCGGAATTGAAAAAAATCGCGCTCGAGAAAGGCTTTAAACATTGCGAAGCTGGACCAATGGTGCGTTCATCCTATCACGCTGACGAACAAGTAGGTGAAACAGCTGTACAGCGGCGGATTAAGTACTTGAAGGGATATGAGTCCCATGGAGACAAACTCGAGGATGTGAAATTCTAACCTAAGTAATACACAGGAGCCACAGAGGGTGTTAGTGAATTAGTTTTTCCACTTTCAATTTAAGGAATATTTTCTAAGAAAAATCTTAAAACATCGGAAGAGCAGCGGTTATACAGTAACCCGTTGCTCTTTTATTGTTCGTAAAGGTGTACTTTTACGAACGGTTAGCATGTTCTTAATACAAGGTATATTTTAGATGAAGTCACGTTGATGGTGGCCACGAATCAAAAGGAGTGCTTCCCTCGAAGATCGATTTCGATCACTCCCACTGAACTTGGGAAGTGATACCCTTAAAATTAAGAATATTTAGGAAAAGAATATCTTTTATCTTCAAAGTCTAAGCTGTATACTAAAACTGAACTGGAAAATTGCAGCTAGGGTTCCGCTATCTAAAGTAGATAGGTCAGTGACCGAGGGCTGCATCTTTTGCTATATGTAAAAGGCACCTATTGACATAAAAGGTCCGAGGGGAAAGGTTCAACGTATTTGGTATGCGTTGAATTCTTTCTCTTCGGGCCTTTTTATTATTTTAAGGAGGTTGAAAGGATGAGAAGAATTGATGATTTAACAGCTGGCGTTGCAGTTATTATCTTAAACGAGGAAAAACAGGTTTTGTTGCAGAAAAGGTCAGATGTAAAGTTATGGGGTATTCCTTCAGGACATATAGAAATAGGCGAAACAGTTTCTGAAGCAGCTATCAGAGAGGTGAAGGAGGAAACTAATTTAGATGTAAAAATTATAAAGCTAATTGGGGTGTACTCTGATCCTGACTCGCAGGTATTTGCTTATCCCAATGGCCGAGTAGTACATTTTATCACAACTTGTTTTCTTGCTGAAATCACTGGCGGCGACCTGCGTTGTAATTCTTCCGAGTCACTAGAAATAAAGTTTTTTGAACCACAAAACTTACCGAAAGACTTACTGAGAATGCACCCTCAATGGTTAAAGGATGCCCTCGCTGAGAGAGAATTGGCGTTCATTCGTTAGCAAATTCTCGCAATTCCTTGATGATACTTCATTTTAGCAAGTTGTTGTTTTCTTTTGATTCGAAGTAACCTAATGACAAATTAAGTTGCTTTCAAAAAATAGCCAGTCTTCTATTTATAAATATTTTTGATTTACATTTCATCACTTATTAGTAGTAGCATAAACAGAAAGGGGAGACCGTCAAGAATTATGTGTAAATAAGTAAATCCTTTTCTTGTATGTATGTCCATTAAGCCTGTTTGAACATCTCAGCCAGCTCTGCGCGAGCTTGATCGAATCCGATATGGCAACGGGTGGAGAAGTTCTGGTTGTAGATTTCGAATTGGGAAACCAGGAAGCGGTCCAAGGAATCTTCGTTCGGAAATTGCTCCTTGCGTTTGCTGTATTTCTTCACTTTCTTGTTGAACGACTCGATCAGATTCGTCGAATAAATGCTTCGCCAAATGGGTTTTGGGAAGTCGTAGAAGGTGAAGATATAGGGATTCGCTTCCAACGATTTCGTCACTTTGGGGTAGGCCGTTTTCCATTTGTCGCTAAAGGCTTTCAGCGCCTCTTCGCCCAGTTCTCGGCTCTCTGCCCGGTAGACCGATTTGAAGTCATCGAGAATCTCCTTCCGATCGGTGACGCGGACTTTGTGGGCAATGCCACGCGACAAATGGACGCAGCACGCCTGATACTTGGCATCCGGAAAGACCGCGAAGATGCGATCGGTGATGCCTTTCAAGCCGTCGGAGATATACAGAAGCACCTCTTCGACACCGCGCTCTTTTAAGTCCAATAGGACTTCTTCCCAAACGAATGCGGATTCCGTGGGCGCTACTGTATAGGCCAGCACTTCTTTCGAACCGTCCTCCCGGATGCCGACCGCAATATAGACGGCTTCCTTGGATACGGTATCGCGCTTGAGGGGAATATAGGTCGCATCCAAATAGACGCACACATAGCGGGCGGGCTTTGAACGCCTCCACCTGTTCGCTCATCGCTTTGGTCATATTGGAAATGGTTTGAGGCGTGTAGTGATGGCCGTACATCTTCTCGATCAGATCCGAGATTTCGGACATCGTGACGCCTTTCTGGAACATGTGGATGACGAAGGACTCCAGCGTATCGTTCGAGCGCTTGTATGGAGCGATCGTCTGTTGGTTGAATTCACCATTCCGGTCCCGCGGCATCGATAGCTCCAAGTCTCCGTACTCCGTATGGAGTGTCCGCGTGTAGGAACCGTTGCGGGAGTTACCCGAATTGAAGCCGATGCGATCGTACTTTTCATAATCCAGAAAAGCCGTAAGTTCTGTTTGGAGGAGCGTATTGACCGCCGTCTCCAGGTGCATACGGAAAACTTCGGAAATGTCTTCTTTTTTTACTAGAGCTTGCATAATATCTGTTGTAAACTGAGTCATAGGGAAGGCCTCTTTTCTGTGAATTGGTTGTGGTGACTTAATTCTACAAGAAAAGGTCTTCCTTTTTCTATTTATTCATTTACACAAGATATTTTACGCTCTCTCATTTTTTCTGAATTTTAAGTATATTTAACTATATATAATACTAAAAACCATTTTGTTAAAGATTATAAAGTGGCTGAAACGGGAATGGGCATCTATACTACGGATTTTTAAAGGAGTGGCAGATTATGCGAAGAAAGATGGCTTCGATGTTGATTTTAACGGGATTTCTTTTCGCCGGCTGGAACGGTTATTTGTGGTTAGCCGGAACCTCTTCTGGTCAGGAAGCCATTGGCAAAAATGATATTATCACCAATGCCGAAGACGAAAAGTCGGATCCGAAAACCACCGAGTCCCTTTCCCTACCTGACAACAGAAGCGAACCGGCAGCAACTACTTCCGAAGAGAAAATACCATCGTCTCCAGCTGCTAAAAAGAGGGAAGAACCGATTCTACGTGATTATGCAGAATATGAAAAAGGAGCCGAAGTCGGCTGGCTGCTGATTCCGGGTCTTGATATGAAATATCCGATTTACTGGGGAACGGACGAGGAAACCCTGATGCTAGGGGTGGGTTATCATCCTGGAAACTTCACCACTCCGCCGGATGGTCTAAGACACACGGTGCTATCCGGTCACCGGGACACGGTATTCCGGGGGCTCGGGGAGTTGGAGCTTGGCGCCCGCATGTATGTCCAATTTGAAAACATCCAGTACGAATATGAAATTAAGAAAACTTGGATAACAGATGCGGAGGATCGCTCCGTTATCGTCGGGAAAACGGAACCGACGCTGACGCTCACGACGTGCTACCCCTTCAATTTCATCGGTTCAGCACCTGATCGCTACATTGTAGAAGCCGCATTGGTTGATACGACATCAATGAATTGACAAATGCCTTTGGCAGGTCACCCACATTTCCAACCTTCTGCCATTCTTTAGAAAGAGCAAAACACCAGCTCTTTCTTTTTTTGTCAAAAACGCAAGCTCAATTATAAAAGAAGGCGTTTTGGAACTTCATCATCAAAAAGACGCAACTTCTTTCACAAAATGGTGCATACTTGAGAACAAAACTTTAAACCCCGAATGTGTCACTGGCTCAAGTGACCTTCATTCGAGGTTAAGTTTGCATCATCTTCTTGACTTTGAGTGACTGGCTGTATTTGTTTTAACTTTTTGACGAATTAACGCACAGAATGCTAGATAGTAATCTTTTATTTAAAAGCAACATTGTGTTGAGCCAGGTCTTGATTGGTCCAGGTAATAACCGTGCCCGGAGCAACGACGATTGTCTCTTCACTAAATTCATAATCGGCAATATCCAGGTCCACTTCTCCGGACAGTTCGGCTCCTTCTTCCACCACGACCGTCATTTTCATGACCGGGTGGGGTTCACAAAAGATGGAAAACTCTCCTATTTCATTGAATACAAAGCTGGTCTTTTCACCTTTTGACAAAAGTTCCGAAGCTTCTCCGTTCATGGCTTCCGGCACTTGTTCCGCGTCCTGTACTTCAGTTGTTTCTTCTGCTTCTTCTGTTTCTTCCGCCGATTCCTCACTCGCTTCTTCTTCGGTGTTCTCTTCTGGTTCTACAACTTCTGTTTCTTCTACAGTGTCATTTTGCTCTTCACTTGGCTGCGTTCCATCGTCTCCACAAGCGGCTAAAATCAATGCAGCTCCTGCCAGTAATAACCCTGCTTTTTTATTCATGATGTGTTCTCCTCCCTCTCGTTCTTTTCAATTAAACGTAAGAAGAAGCCATTTAGATCATTCATAGCGGGAAGAAAGAAATTGCCAAAAATGATGTTGCCAGTTTTAGATCTTCTACAGTTCTGCAAAATCACCATACAAATTTAGAAATGATTTATTTATTATCTAAACTTCAATGTAAAAAATTCCCTCTACTTTAAAGCATTTGTAAGATATAACTGTGTGCGGAGAATAGAAGTTTAGGTATTCCAAAAGACCGATCACTATAATTGGCCTCCATCCTTCTCACCCTAGAGGAGGTAGTGCACCGAAATAGCTTTACACTCTTCAATCAAGTATTAATCACTTTGTTCTCTTCTATCTTCGAAAAGCTTCTGATAATCAGATGATATGTAAACCAATAATCCGCCAATATTTTTCTTGGCAGACGTTAAAATTATATTTTAGATGTTACTTACTTTTTATTATGTTACATTCCTTTGCTTGATAAATATTTCGGTTGTTCTTCCACCACTTTTCTGCCTCTTCAAATGATTTTGAAAGTAGAAGAAACTTTCTTTTTATTAGATGGCCGAAATTCACCTGCAACATCCGTATGTTCCTTTGGAGAGCACATTTAGATAGTCTAGAGCAATCTACACTTTTTTAAAAGTACGATTTATGAAATTGACTCATTGAACTAAAAATAATACTTAATGTTTAAAAGTTGTCCAATTTCATATAAAATTTTAGAAGAAAATAGCGATAACCATTAGGTCACTTGACTACAATTAGAGAAATGGCTTATTTACTTATAACGTTACAACCAATAGAAGAAAGTCCGCTTCTGAGATTCGAACAGAATGTGGCTTGTTTTAATTCTGAATACATAAAAATTGCTTTTTTAGCTAAGTCAGGCCGCATGCCGCAGAAAACAATTTCAACGCCAAGTAATTTTAAAGTTTTCACTATACTCATTAAATAAGTAGCTGCATACTGTTCAATATCTGTAATTCCAGATAAATCGATGACTAAATGCTCCAAATCAAGCCTTTTGCTTTCTAGTAAAATAGTTTCCATCATTTGATCACTTCGTTTAGCATTGATATCCCCTATAATTGGAAGAATGCCAACTCGAGCAGACACAAGAACAATTGGAGTAGATAGTTTCAAAACCTCTTGGTGAGCATTATCTACTTCTAAAATGTAAGTAAGCAATGCAGCCATTCTTCTAAATAACAAGACGTCTTTTTCTTGAAAATCGAATGACCTGTCGTCCATTCCACATAGTGTACCGAACTTCTTGCCTGTCTTTGAAATGATGGGGATACCAATCAATGAGCCCCCTCCCCACCCTTTGGTGAGTTCCATATGTTTGGTTAGATCGTTTTTATTTAAATCTGGTATAATGAGCGGTTCCCGACCACCCTGAATAATATGTATTCAATACGATTGATTAAAGTCAATTTGAAAGCCTTCTTCTAGCAATAATTTTGTTCGATTGAAAGTTTTTAATACATTGACTGTATAGCCATCATTTTTTGCAATGAAGAAAGTATTTACTCCAATACTATCTTTTAGAATGTTGAATATAGTTTCAGCGGCTTCCTCAACGTTTGCATTTTCAATATCGAGTGTTGACAAAAAATCCCTCCTAACAATTTGATTTTATTGTATTGAAAAATTTTTTTAATTCTCCTGTAAGCAGAAACAAATATTACGTTTCTAAAACTAACTCTTACTAGCCCTTATTTACTCAACTTTCGCACCGATATAACTTGAGCCAGTCGGTGCGGCTGTAAAGCGCTTCTGTAATTCAAATGGTTCCTTGACAAGTAAATTTGCGAAAAGAAAAGC